>JBHJNC010000243.1:0-18401 GCA_048497675.1 Gimesia maris | reverse complement strand
CCCTGTCTATCCCAATAAAGCTGCACTTGATGCTTGACAAGCGAAACCAATTTATTTAAGATGAAAACCATGACTACTATCCTATGCAAACAAATCAAAAGTCGTTTCGTCGTATTGACAGGAATCCTTCTTGGTCTTAGCGGGCTTGTTCATGCGGAGTTTATCCAGTGCGATAATGCTGATATCGCCCGGGCTTATGAACTTGCGGTCCAAACCGTACAGTCGAATGTTCGTGACGGCGTTCTTGCGGCCGGCGCGGAGTATGGAGGCGAGTGGACCCGCGACAGTGCGATTAACGCCTGGAACGGGGTAAGCCTGCTTGACCCGGCCGTGGCCGAGCGTTCCCTGTGGTCCGTTACTGAAAATCGTAGAGTCATCGGTCATCAACACTGGGACCATATCATCTGGGTCGTCGCGGCCCTGAATCAATACCGCGTCACCGGCAACCGGGAATTTCTCAAAGAGAGCTATGTTTGTTCGGCCGCCTCGATGCTCAAGCTGGAATTCACCGTGTTTGATCCGAATACCGGTCTATTTCGCGGGCCCTCGGTATTCAATGACGGAATTGCCGGTTATCCTGAACCGATTTACGACAAAACCAATCTGTCATCTTATGTGCTGGACCACCCCAATAGCGCCAATATCAAATGTTTGAGCACAAACAGCCTTTACGTCGGCGCCTATCAGGCCCTGGCCGAGATGGCCCGAATCCTGGGTGACGATTCAGCCCGTATCGCTTTGTATGAGGAAAAGGCTCAACGCCTCAGTGCGCAGATACTAAAACATCTGTGGCAGAAAAAAGAGAATCGGCTGAATTACCTGGTGGACCACCGCGGTGTTGTTGTTCCCTTTCAGGAGGGTTTGGGGATTTCATTTGCAGTGATTTTTGATGTTCTAAATAAAGAGCAGGCGGCTGCGGTTGTCTCGAATGCCTCTGTTTCAAAATTCGGTATTGTTTCCATTTACCCCGACTTTGCGCAGTTTTCTGCCGAAAAGCCAGGACGACACAATAACCTTATCTGGCCGATGGTTAATGGTTTTTTTGCAAAGGCGGCGATAAAAACAGGCCAGACCGGACCTTTTGTGCATGAACTGGAAGGGTTGACTCGTCTGGCGCTGGACGCAGACAAAGGCAACAACGAGTTTTGGGAAATATATAATCCGCAGACCGGCAAGCCGGACGGCGGGTGGCAGACAGGCTCTCAGTGGAAATCGTGCAGACGCCAGACTTGGTCGGCGACCGCTTACCTCAATATGGTGCAGTTTGGATTGGCAGGTATCCGTATGGAAAATGACGGGATATCGTTTTCGCCATATCTGCCGCCGCAGATCCGGTCATTGAAACTTTCCGGGCTGACCTATCGCGGTTTCCCTCTTTCTGTTGCGGTCAGCGGCACAGGCAGCACAATAAAAAGCTTTACAATCAACGGCAAGACACAGTCTAAGGCCCGTTTGGATGCTGTCGGAGTAAAAGCCGCCACAGATATCGTTATTGAAGTAAAATAACCACTCTTTCAACGGGGTGTTTTTGAGTCCAGCGCCGGGGCTTTGCCGCGCAAATAGCATAACGGCGCCCACACCGGCCGGGTTGTTTCTGTTTCAAGCCTCTATCAACTAATCAGGTGAATGCAGCAGCAGGTCGGGCAGCAGGCTTTAAGGGGACCTCGAACGCAATTTCTATCGCTGCACTTAAATTGTCTTGCCGTGATTTTGTTTGGCGTATTCTTCGACGATGTCCATCAGGCGGTGGAGGGTGTCTCTGCCTTCGGTGGTTACTTCCAGGCCGAGAAACTCGATGCCGAGATACAATATCGATTCACTGGCGCTGGGCTGGATGTGGATGATCTGGCCTTCGACCAGGACGGGCTTCTGGTAATACATCGGGGTAAACTGCAGGCCGATGAGCTGGTTTTTCTGGAAGTTTTCCTGCTGGGCCAGTTCGATTGCGACCTGGGCGCCGCCGGCGGAAAGATTGGTCAGCCGGCCTTGCCAGTAGTTTTCTTTGGGGGTGGGCAGCGACATATCCGCATAGCCGCGATGCCAAAACAGCACGTTGACGTGGATGTCGGCGGGGACGGGCTGTCGTTCATAGGCACGGCGGGGCATTTTTTCGAGCTGCTCTGGAATATCCAGCCGTAATGTGCCGACGGGCCCTTCCATATTAATGGCGGTCACGGTGGTATCGAAGATATATTTGTTGTGTTCGAGATGCAAAGAAATACCGACCGGTTGGTTTATCTGGAGTCTCTCGAGATGGTGCTTATTACTCTCGGAAACCTCGCAAATAAGCTCGTTTTCGGACATATTCAAGAGTTTTATGGTATTCTGTGTCCACTTCCCGTTGCACATCCGGCAGACCTTGACATCCAGCCTCAGGCCGACCGCGTGTGAGAGGATGTCGGTGATGAGCTGGTCTCTTAAAATTTCCGTTACTTTTGGCATCAACGTAATCACAGTCTTAAATTCTTTCCGGAAGCACTATTGGCGATGAAAAAGCCTTTAGACAGTCGTAATTATCGGCACAACAGCGTCGAATCTTGAAATCAAGCGGTCAAAAAGCGATTTATTTTTTGCCGACAGCGTCCGATAAATAAACTGTTATTTGGGCTGCAGTAGAGCTTCCTATTTAAAGCTTACATAATGCGGGGTATCTGGCAAGCGGTCTTGGGGCGGTGAATTTCTTTGGGCAAAGCGGATTGCAAAAATCAGAAATCTGACGTATGATGCGGCCATGCAAAAAGATATAATCAATAAACATTCGTTATTCGAGCTTGCGCTGCTGGCGATTTTTGCCGGGGGGCTGTTTTGGGCCAATCAGATTGTTAAGTCCCGTGCCAAAATACAGCTCGGTGAAGGCTACCAAGTGCCTGGCGGGGGGCTGAAGGTGTATTGGCCCGCGGAAAAGGGCTGGCAGGGGCTGACCCAATGGCAGCTGGAGCAGAATAATCGGCTTGTGCTGCCTGCGCGATTGACTCGTCCGGTGGTGGAGGTTCAGTGGGTGTATGGTTTCAGCACGACCGCGGCCTCGAGCGAGGCGCTGCTCGAGCAGCTTGCCGGCGAGTATAACGGGGTTGTGATAGACCGGTCGACCATTCAAGGCGGGGTCGTGATGGCGTCCGGCCGGCTCAATAGTGAAACGGTCAGCGGGTGCTGCTATTTGGGGGCGGTGGTGCTGGACTTTGGCAGGACGTTGACGCTGCGGGTTCAGTCCGCGGACGATTATTTTTATGCTCACGATATATTTAAGGCCCTGGCCGGGAGTATCGAATACAGTAAGCCGGCCGATCTGGCGGCGGGTATCGAGCTGATTGAGGCGATGCGCCGCGATGGGGCGCAGAGTTTGCTGAATAATCGGGACCGAAATCTGATGATTGTGGATATGGCGGGCAGTGTTCGGGGATACGAAAGCGTCCAGACAAGGGCCAAGACGCCGGAGTCGGTTCATATCAGCCAGACGCTGGTGATCAATACCGCCGCGGTGCGACGAAAAGATTATACCTTCGACAGCAATGATTTATTCGACACGTTTCACTGGCAGAACTATTACAGCAATTCGGCCGGGCAGGGCGGCGTTTTTCAGATCCATCTGAAGGATAACGTGCTGACGGTTCAGGAACCTGCAGCGCAGGTGCAGACAATTCAGCCCAGTGCGGTGATGGTTTGCGAGATTCTGCTGGATGATGTGATTCAATATCTTGCCGATCGTCCGGACAGCAATGTGGTGCTGGATGTGCTCAGTTCCGAAGGGCGAATTGTTCCGTGCTGGATTCAGGTGATTCCGGCGGCCCAAGCCCTCAAGGCCCCGCAGAAGACCGCCTATGCGGTGCGGGCAGAGTCGCTGGGCGGGGTGATAATCGAGTTTTATTTTGATGACGGCAAAAACCTGCTGGGCAAGATTTCGATGGCAGCCAAAGGCGGGACGCTGATTTGGAGGCCGACGACCCGGCAGGAGATTGAAAAGTATTTTGACACACGCCCTGTTCGAAAAGGACCTGTTGCGTAAATAGAAGCACCATAGATTGATGCGATTGAGTTCAAAAACAAGTGGTACGTCTGTTATTCGATTATACCTCCATTCCAGTCGGGCCGAATCCGGTTTTGAATCCGCCAGCAATCATATAGAACCAGTGCGGCCATGCTTTCGATGACCGGCACGATACGGGGTACAATACATGGATCATGCCGCCCATGCGTTTCAATAGGCCGGGTTTGTCCTTCAAGATTGATTGTGGTTTGCGGTTTGGCTATTGAGGACGTTGGTTTAACCGCAATGCGCAGAATCACAGGCATCCCGGTTGATATCCCGCCGATAATGCCTCCGGCGCGGTTGCTCGCGAATTTACCGTCAGCCATTGCGTCATTGGATTGACTGCCCCGCAGCCGGGTCAGCGCGAAGCCATCGCCGATTTCGATTCCTTTTACTGCGCCGATAGTCATAATTGCGCTGGTCAATCGCGCGTCTAATTTTCCAAATACCGGGTCGCCCAGTCCTGCCGGCAGGCCGTGGATTTCCAACTGTACAATCCCCCCGACAGAATCGTTGTCATTTCTGGCGGCCAGAATCGCGGCAACCATTTTTTCGGCTGCTGCTGGGTCGCCGCATCGGACATCATTGGTTTCGATGAGTTTTTCATCAAAAGATTTTGCAGGAATGCCCGCGATTTCAATAGTATGGGCAATAATTCGGACGCCTTTTTCAGCAAGCATTTTTCGGACGATGGTGCCGCACATTACCCGTCCGGCGGTTTCACGTCCGCTGGAACGTCCGCCGCCGCGATGGTCACGAATGCCATATTTACGGTAGAATGTAAAGTCCGCGTGGCCGGGGCGGAACAGGTCTTTGATGCCTTCGTATTTGCTGGAGTCCTGGTCGCGATTGTATATTACCATCGCAATCGGCGCCCCTGTTGTTTTGCCCTCAAACACGCCCGACAAGATATGAACCTGGTCTTTTTCATCGCGCGGGGTGGTTACGGCGCTTTGTCCGGGGCGTCGGCGATTAAGCTGGGTTTGAATTTCTTCAGCCGTGATGGGGATATTGGGTCGTACTCCATCGAGTACCGCTCCAATAGCAGGGCCATGGCTTTCACCGAATGTGGTAACGCGGATCATCTCCCCGTAGGTATTGGCCGCTCCGCACCGCAACGACAGGTATGCGGCTAATTGCTCCTGGATGCATCGTGCAATTTCGACGGGCGTACCTTGAGCGGCATCGACAACAATATCACTTAATGGCAGCAGTTTTGCTTCCCGCTCGGCAACGATTTCCGCATGCCGCTGTTTGCCGTTTTCACCGGTTAGCCATGCGGGCAGTCCCAAATTTTCGATCCGATTCCATAGGGTATCGGTGTCTGCCCGCAGAAAAATCAAGATTCCATTTGCCAGCAATGCTGTCCGCGTCTGGGCATCCATCAGGGTAGAGCCCCCGCAGACAAGCAATGTCCAGTCTGCTGAACCGGCAAGCTCGATTGCCGCCTGCTGTTCGGAGGCTCGAAAGGAATCCTGTCCGAACTGGTTATAAATTTCGCAGCAGGTCAAGGTTTTGCCTGTCTGGGAAAGATATTTTTGTTCAATCTGCCGGTCAATCTCAACCGCCGGAATACCCAGCAATTTCGACAATTCCACAGAAACCGAGCTTTTTCCAGCGCCTTTGGCACCCGCAATAATTATATTCATATTCTATCGACTTTCTAAAATAAGCTATGACAATCCCAATTTAACATGTTGATTCCAACATTCAATCTTTTTCACTTTTTCAACCATCTTTTTGAACAGTGCGTTTCCAGTATGATTGTCCTTGCCAAATTAGTCTTTTTTTGCTATTTTTCAGAACCTGATAAAGGGTAGTGAATTATCCTGCGATAAACGAGAAAAATTTTGAGATTGAGAAATAGCTGACAGGAGAACAGGTTATGTCGGAACAGATATATGATTGCATTATAGTCGGGGCGGGGCCTGCGGGGCTTGGAGCGGCTTTATATACGGCGCGTGACCGCCAAAAGACGCTGATGCTGGAAAAGTTTTATCCCGGCGGGCAGATCATCACCACCGACCGGATTGAAAATTATCCGGGCTTTGCGGAAATCAGCGGGCCGGATCTGGTCGAGAAAATGCAGGCTCAGGCGATGGCCTTTGGCGCTGAGCTGCGGGCGGGGGCGGAAGTAACTGCGCTGCGGCGGCGCGACGATGGGATGATCGAGGTAACCTGCGATAAGGATAAATTTATCGGCAAAGTTGTGATTCTTACCCCGGGCAGTTCGTATCGTCATTTGGGCGTGCCGGGCGAAGAAGAGTTCCGCAACGCCGGAGCGGGGGTCAGCTACTGCGGTACCTGCGATGCGCCGTTTTTTAAGGGCAAGACCGTGGTGACCATCGGCGGCGGCAATACCGCGGTGGAAGATACGCTGCATCTGTGCAAATATGCCGCCCAAGTCATTATGGTCCATCGGCGACAGGACTTTCGTGCGACCAAAGTGCTGGTCGAGGAATTGATGGCCAAGGTCAATGCGCCGAATTCCAATTTGAGCCTGATGCTGGACAGCACCATTACCTCGATTGAAGGAACGGGCAAAGTGCAAAAGGCAGTCGTTAAAAATCTTAAAACGAACGCGGTTACCGATGTCGCCTGTGACGGCGTGTTTATTTTCGTCGGGATGGTTCCCAATACGGCGTTTCTGAAAGGCTTTGTGGAATTAACCGAGGCGGGCTTTATCAAATGCGACCCATCCTTTCTGCGGACGGCAGTGCCTGGGGTGTTTGTCGCCGGGGACTGCCGGGTAGGGGCGGCGATGCAGCTGGTCACCGCCGTTGCCGATGGCGTCAATGCCGCGATGTGGATGAAGCATTATCTTCGCGATGCGGGCTGGTGGAATCAGCCGCTCAGCGATGCGCTGAGTCCGGGAGAGTGGTAGAAAAAATTGTAGATTGGAAATTGTTTATTGTAGATTAAAAAGAAGAATGCCTGCGGCATGGCAAGTTCGTATTATTGCAGCTGTTTGCCAGTGCCACCGTTAAGCTCTGCTTAGCGGTGGTGCGTAACCCTGTGGTATCGCTCCACCGCCAAACAAGTTTGACGGTGGCACAAAGGGTTAACGGTGACACAAAATAAAAGTCTTCAAACGGCTAAATTATAACCGGTTTTTTGCAGATGAGTGAGTACTCGCGCGGGAAGTCGGCGGGGGTGGGTTTGGTTTTCTCAATCACAATCAGCTGAAATGGGTCGCTGACGCCGGGCAGGGTGTAAGGATATGTTTTTCCCTCTTTGCCGCCGAGGATGGCGAGCGATTTTTCCATCTCCTGTATTTCAGCATTACAATCGGGCCCTTTCCAGGCAATCATTGCTCCGCCAACTTTGACAAGGCCCAGCGATAATTCCGCCAAAATCCGCAGGGATGCCACCGCACGGGCCAATGCGACATCGAATTGGTGGCGAAATTGGCTTTGATGTGCTGCTTCTTCCGCGCGGCTGTGAATTACCGTGATGTTCTTTAGCCCCAATTCGGCGACGGCTTTCTTTTGAAACTGGACTTTTTTGCCGGTTGCCTCAATGGATGTAAATTGCCAGGCGGGACGGAC
Organism: Gimesia maris; assembly: GCA_048497675.1. Taxonomy (GTDB): domain Bacteria; phylum Planctomycetota; class Phycisphaerae; order Sedimentisphaerales; family Anaerohalosphaeraceae; genus Anaeroglomus. The sequence continues at coordinate 10,826 of JBHJNC010000243.1, read as the reverse complement.
CATCGCCAGCGGCAAAACGGGAAAGCCAGCACCGGAGCCGATATCCGCAATCGACAAGGTTTTATCCTGCCCGATTTCATCCAGCAGCGGAACTGCCGCCAGAGAATCCAGAAAATGCCGGGCGTGAATCTGCAGCGGTTCGGTAATGCGCGTCAGATTCGTATGCGCGTTTTCAGCAACCAGCAGCTCGGCCAGCGTATCAAATGCCTGTTTATGCTGAGCGATCAGTTGTTCTGTCAGCGTTGGCTGATTAGGCGTTTTGTCCATGGCATTTTTTGTATTTTTTGCCGCTGCCGCACGGACACGGGTCGTTGCGGCCGACGCGCGGCTCTTCGTGTACAATGGTCTTGACTTTCTGTTCGCCCTGCGGGGCCATTGCCGCGGCACGCTGCCGCTGGGCGGATTCGAATTGGCCGGCGGCCTGCTCGTGTGTGGCGCGGCTGCCTGCCCAGACATTGCGGCTTTGCTCGCCGGCACGGAGGCGGACTTTGAAGATGATGTCGGTTACGCGGTCGGCGATACCGTGCAGCATCTGGTTGAACATCTTGTAGCCTTCGTGCTTGTATTCAATCTTGGGATCTTTTTCGGCATACGCCCGCAGCATAATGCTTTCTTTGAGATGGTCCATCGCATAGAGATGGTCTTTCCAGGCCACGTCGAAAAGCTGAATCAGCACATACCGTTCCAGGTCGGAAAGCTCTTTGCGGAAAAATTCCTTGCCGACGGTCAGTAATTTTTCTTTGGCCGCAGCGGGACTTGCCAGTTCGGCCAGGGCCACTGTCGCACCGAACCGCTCTTTGGCAAACTGTGCGATGCGGTCGGCGGGCTCCTTGATGTATTGTTCGACCTGTGCGGCCAAGCGGGTTGTGTACCAGCTTCGGCTTTCCTGCTGGAGCATTTCGAAGACCGCTTCCGGCTTCATTTCCGAAAGCTGCTGTTCGGTTAGCGTGGTCTGGTAGCGGCGATTGGCCCAGTCTGCCAGGGCGGTAAAAGCATAGGCATTCGGACCCTGCTGGCCATAGACCATACTCATCGCGAACTCAACGGGATACTCGATTTCGCGCTGCTGATATTTCTGTTCGATGGCCTCAAGCAGTTTTTTCTGCACAACGGACGGCTGTTTTTCTTTCAGTTCGGCAGCGTCCAGCGTGATGGCAAATTTCGCTTCGGCCCATTGGGTAAAGGTCTTAAGGGCAAAATCTTCGGCCAGGAATTCCTTAAGCCGCGAAGCATCCTTTTTATCCACTTGCTCACATGCCGCATCAATCAGCATCCGTTCGATTTCTTCGGCGTTCATCTGTTTGAGCTTGCTGATGGAGGCATTGACATGGAATGCGCTCATCGCCCAGCGTGCCAGCTCATTGAGATTCCAGGTTTTGGGGTCTTCCAGGTCTTCGAGGTATTCACCCAGCGAGACGGAGATGGTGTTTTCGAGGCTCTTGCGGGCTTCTTCACGAAGCATCTCTTCAATGGTTTCCGCTTCCTGCCCGCGGATACGCCGCATTTCCAGTTCGACATTGAATTCCGACTTGGCCCATTCGATGATGCACTGATAGGGATAGTCATAATCCAGCATGGATTTGCAGGCCTGTTCGGCGGCCTGGTAGAGCATTTCTTCGATGACATTGCGCAGGTCTTTGCCCGCAAGCACATTGCGGCGGCGGGTGTAGAAAATCTTGCGCTGATAGTCCATCACTTCGTCGTATTCGAGCAGGCTCTTGCGGATTTCAAAGTTGCGCTGCTCGACTTTTTTCTGAGCTTTGGCAATGCCGCGGCTGATGGATGGGTGGTAGATGGATTCGCCTTCTTTCCAGCCGATCAGCGAGAGGGCCTTGACGGTCCATTCAGGGGCGAAAATGCTCATCAGGTCGTCGTCGAACGACAGGAAAAAGACGCTGGAGCCCGGGTCGCCCTGACGGCCGGAACGACCGCGAAGCTGATTGTCAATACGGCGGGCTTCGTGCCGCTCGGTGCCGAGGACGTGCAGGCCGCCGAGTTCTTTAACGCCGGGGCCGAGCTTGATGTCGGTGCCGCGGCCGGCCATATTCGTTGCGATGGTCACATTGCCCCGCATCGAGCCGTCGCGTGCGGCGTGCTGCTGGCCGGCCTTTTCGACAATAGCCGCTTCACGGGCGTGCTGTTTGGCATTGAGGACTTCGTGTTCCAGTCCGTAGCGTTTGGTCAGCGCCTGCGAGAGGGCTTCGCTTTTTTCGATGCTGACGGTGCCGACCAGAACGGGTTTTCCGGCGGCGCTGTTTTCGTGGATGTCTTCGACCAGGGCGTTGAATTTTTCACGCATCGTCTTGTAAATGACGTCTTCGCGGTCATCGCGGACACACGGACGATTAGTCGGAATGACCACCACGTCCAGCTTGTAGATGTTCATAAATTCTTCAGCTTCGGTAGAGGCGGTACCGGTCATGCCGGCGATTTTGCCGTAGAGCTTAAAGAAATTCTGCAGGGTAATCGTTGCCAGCGTCTGGGTTTCTTCTTTGACCTGTACGCCTTCTTTGGCTTCGACCGCCTGATGGAGTCCGTCGGACCATTGCCGGCCATGCATCAATCGGCCGGTGAATTCATCAACGATAATGACTTTGCCGTCCATGACGACGTATTCTTTTTCTTTTTCATAGACCACGTGCGCCCGCAGCGATTGTTCCAGCAGGTGCGGCCAGTCCATATTTGAGCCGGTAAAGAATGAGCCGACGCCGGCGATGTCCTGGGCGGCGCCGATACCTTGGTGAGTCAGATGAACCGACTTGCGGTCGTATTCGACTTCGTAATACTGAGTCATCGTTTCCAGCCGTGATTTGTCGTTTTCCATCTGGCTTTGAGTTTGGTCGATGACCCGCTGGGCTTTTTCAGCACGGTCGTTGTCTTTGGCCTGTTTGGCTTCGGCCATTTCGCCTTTGGCATTGGCGATAGTTTTTTCGGCCTCGTCGATGTTCTTCTTCAGCCGGTCGTAGGAACTTTGCAGCGAGAGCAATTGGCGAGCGACGGCATCGGCTTTTTTGTAGCGGGTAACATCGTCAAAGGCCGGGCCGGAAATAATCAGCGGCGTGCGGGCTTCATCAATCAAAATCGAGTCCACTTCGTCAACAATCGCGTATTCCAGATTGCCTTGCACCATCTGTTCGATGGAGGTTTTCATATTGTCACGCAGGTAATCAAACCCGAATTCGCTGTTGGTGCCGTAGGTGATATCGCAGGCATATTGATTGCGGCGTTCCTGACCGATGGTATCCATATCGGACTGAATGGCTCCGACCGTCATCCCCAGTGCTCGGTACACCGGCCCCATCCATTCGGCGTCACGTTTGGCTAAGTAGTCATTAACCGTGATGACATGGACATGTCGGCCGGTTAAGTGGACCAGATATGCCGCCAATGTCGCCACCAGCGTTTTGCCTTCGCCGGTGGCCATTTCGGCGATTTTACCGTCAAAAAGGACGTTTCCACCGACGAGCTGAACATCGAAATGCCGCATATTATTGTTTCGCCGGGCCGCTTCACGCACTACCGCGAAGGCTTCCGGCAGGATTTGTTCGGGGCGCTGGCCGTTAGCCAGGCGATTTTTGAATTCGGCTGTTTTAGATTTAAGTCTTTCATCATCAAGGGCTTGCATCTGCTGCTCGTAGTTGCCCGCCGCCAGAGCCGCATGCATATAGTTCTTGACCATACGCTCATTCCGTGAGCCGAATATCTTGATCAGAAACTTATTAAACGAAAATGCCATGGATAATATCCTTATATAAAGCAAAAAATATCTACATTGTCCCAATTTAAGAGAGATATTGTACCGCCTTTCGGCACAGTTTTGTATCTTAAAATTTGCTTCCCGGCGGAAAAACATTGTTTTTGATGTTGTTACGGGGCTTTGGCGGCGAAAATGCATGAAAAATCAAATTTTTCTTGCAAAACCGGTCTGGTGTGGTATGGTACTCCCTTTAAAGCCTATGTCGCACGGGGACATCCGGCAGTAAAAGTACTGCCCAGCGGGGCTGACAGATTCGCAGCGTGGTCAGCTCAAGCCTCCGACAAGGCCCGGTCAATTCGCTTTTCGAGCGGATTCTGCGACCAGCAAAGTGTTTTTCAGCAGCTAAGGTTATAGCATTGCGCAAAATGTATCGTATTTTGTTTTGCGCGACAAAACCGGTTTTCAATGGAAAATTGTAATTACCCGGTGGTGTAATGGTAACACTGGAGGTTTTGGCTCTCCCATTCCTGGTTCGAGTCCAGGCCGGGTAGGTGTAAGATTAAGGTATTTCTTGAATTAGAAAAAAATGAAGAATAACCCAATAACAATTTTTAGCGGTACTGGCAACCCGAATCTGACTGCGGCAATCTGCAGTTATTTGGGTATCAGTTCCGGGGTTGCCAAGGTTTGGAGCTTTGCCGACGGCGAGACCTGCATTCGTCTGGAATCCGACGTGCGCGGCCATGATTGTTTTGTTATTCAGCCGACCTGTTCGCCGGTCAACGACAACCTGGTTGAGCTGCTGATTTTTCTGGATTGCCTGCGTCGTGCCAGCGCGGCCCGGGTTACCGCGGTGATGCCGTATTTTGCGTATGCCCGTCAGGACCGCAAAGACGCCGGACGTGTTCCGATTACCGCCAAGATGGTCGCCAATCTGGTTACGGCCGCCGGCGCAAATCGGGTTTTGGCAATCGATTTGCATGCCAAGCAGCTGCAGGGTTTCTTTGATATTCCGGTGGATCATCTGACCGCAGAGCCGGTGATGATTCATTATTTACGAAAAAAACAGATTCCGGATTTGACGGTAGTCGCTCCCGATGTGGGCAATATGAAAACCGCCAGCCGTTATGCAACGGCGCTGGGGGCGGAACTTGCGATTATTCACAAACGCCGTATCAGCGGCAACGAGGTGGCGTTTGAGGAAATCATCGGCAATGTCAAGGACCGCAACATCGTTATGTGTGACGATATGATTTCGACCGGCGGGACCATTGCCGGTGCGGCTCATCTGGTCAAGACACGGGGAGCCAGGCATATTTATGTCGGCGCCACCCACGGCGTGTTCTGCGGCCAGGCCATCGAAAAGCTGCAGCAGGCCCCGATTGATGAAGTCATTGTAACCGATACGATTCCCCAGGATGAAAAATCCGGATGGCTAAAAAATATAACCGTGCTCAGCGTCGCAGAGTTGCTGGGTGAGGCGATTCGCCGTATTCACCAGAATCAGTCTCTCAGCCAGATGTTTGAGGAATTAAACGCATCATAAAAATACAGGGACCGGGTTTTCCGGTCAGAATTAGAACGAGTAGAGAGGTTCAGCTATGTCCGAAGTAATGTCGTTAAATGTGGAACTCAGAGAGCAGTTAGGCTCCAAGACCGCTTCGCGTCTTCGCGAGCAGGGCAAAACACCCGCGGTCGTTTATGGTCATAAGCAGGCGTCCGTATCGATTGCGGTCAATACCCATGATTTCGTCTTGGGTCTGCATCGCGGCAATCGCCTTTTCTCAGCCGATTTGCCGGAAGGCAAACAGACGCTGCTGCTGAAAGCCTTGCAGTATGATCATCTTGGCAAAAATATCATGCATGCCGACCTGGTACGCGTTGATTTGACCGAACGGGTTACAGTCGAAGTGCCTCTGGTGCTTCGCGGTACCGCAAAAGGTTCAGGTCACGGCGGCGTGACTGAAGAGCTGCTGGATCATCTGGAAATCGAATGTCCGGTGATGGAAATTCCCGAATCGATTCCGGTTATCATTAAGGATCTGGAAGTGGGCGATTCGATTACCGCCGGCCAGATTGCCTTGCCGGCCAGCTGCGTCCTGAAGACCGACCCGAAGGCCCTGGTTGTCATCTGCCACGAGCAGGTCGAAGCCAAGTCAACCGAAGAGGTGATGGCCGAAGCGCCTGCCGCTCCGGAAGTCATTACCGAACGGGCGCCCAAAGAAGGCGAAGAAGGCAAATAAATGCCTTGCTCGGGATGCGGTTTTACTGCTGCACCCGTTTTTTCCGGAAGGCCGGATGACGGCCGTGCGGAGAATGCCGCGATATGACAACACTGAAACTGATTGTAGGTCTTGGCAATCCCGGAAAAGAATATGCCGGAACGCGGCATAATGTGGGTTTCGATGTGATTGACGGGTTAGCCGGGCGGTTGGCGGCGAAAGTCGAACAGAAAAAGTTTAATTCGCTGTTCGGCGAAACCCTAGTCGACGACTGCAAAGTTCTGCTGCTCAAGCCGCAGACGTTTATGAATCTCAGCGGTCAATCGGTCGCTACGGCGGTTGGGTTTTACAAGATACCGCTTAGCGAGCTGATGGTTGTAACGGATGATATGGCCCTGCCGCCGGGGATGATTCGGATTCGTCCGTCCGGCTCGGCCGGCGGGCATAATGGACTGAAAGATATCATCGGCAGGCTCGGCGCGGATCAATTTGCCCGGCTGCGGGTCGGGATTGGGTCCAGTATCTATCCGGACACGCGGGATTATGTGTTAAGCCGGCCGGGACCCGACGAAGCGCCGCAGATTAAAGCGGCTACCATCAAGGCTCAGGAAGCCCTGTTATGCTGGATACGCAGCGGATTGTCGATGGCGATGAATCGGTATAATGAAAAAAATACGACGGATAAGCCGAACGAAAAACAGTAACGCCGGACGGCTCAATAACAAAACAATATAAACAAAGACAAGAAAAATAGTTTTATTAGTCTTGGGAGGTATCAAAGTTTGGAAACAAAACGAGTATATGAAGCGTTGTTTCTGGTCGATTCGGCGCTGGCCGCGTCGCAATGGGACCATATTAATGAGGTCATCAACAAGATTCTCGCTCGCGCACAGGCCCGCGTGATTTCGATTCGCAAGTGGGATGAACGCAAGCTGGCCTACGAGATCGACCGCAAAACACGGGGTACGTACATTCTGGCGTATTTCGAATGCAATTCATCGATGGTTCGCCAGCTGGAACGCGATGTTCAGCTTTCTGAAGAGATTATGCGGGTATTGGTGGTTCGTACCGACCGGATGACGCAGGAAGAAATGGAAAAGCCCACGCCCGCGATGGTGGGTCATATTGACGCTCCTGCCCAAGAAGCTGCGACGGCTTCGGAAGAAGTTGCCGCTGACGCGAACGAATAAGTGTATTGGAATCAATAACGCCTCCGGCAGGACGATCAGTCCGCGGCCGGGTTTCGTCGGGAGACTACAATGGCAAGTTTGAATAAAGTATTGCTGATGGGCAATTTGACGCGCGATCCGCAGCTGTCCTACCTGCCCAGCCAGACTGCGGTAATTGAGTTTGGAATGGCGATCAGCCGCAAGTTCAAGAAACAGGACGGCTCTTGGGCCGAAGATACCTGCTTTGTCGATTGCCAGATGTTCGGCAAGCGGGCAGAGACGATTCAGAAGTACTTCAAGAAAGGCGAACCGATTTTTGTCGAAGGCCGCCTGAAGTTTGACTCCTGGCAGGCCCAGGACGGCACCAAGAAAAGCAAGCTGCGGGTCTTTGTAGAGAATTTCGAATTTGTCGGGCGCGGCGGACAAAAGGCAGCCGGCGGGGCGGCTCCCAATGGCGGTGATGTCCCGCCTGCGGATATTGAGCCTCCCTTCGGCGGCGGTGACGATGATATCCCATTCTAAATCCAAGACGCAGATAGAACGCGATAACAAACAGATAAAGAAAATAGATAATATATAGGAACGGACATGAGAAAGACTACTCCCAACAAAAGTCAAAACCGTAAAAAGAGAGTGACGCTGACCATTCGCGAACAGACGCAATGCCGCTTCTGCCGCGACAAGAAAAAGTATATCGATTATAAGGATATCGATGTGCTGAGCAAGCTGCTGAACAACCGCGGCAAGATCTTTTCCCGCAAACGCAGCGGCAACTGTGCCGGCTGTCAGCGCAAGGTCAATCAGGCCATTAAGCGTGCCCGGTTTATGGCGCTGTTGCCATTTACGGCATAATCGCCGATTCTGTGCAGAGGTCCGGCCTGCGGTCTTAACGACAGGCATGGCCTGCAGTTAAAGCGATTGAGAAAAACCATACAAAAAATATATTTGAAAAGTTGACGAAGCTGGAGACAATATATGAAAGTGTTGTTATGTGAAGACGTAGAAAATCTCGGCTGGTATGGCGATATTGTCAATGTCAAAGACGGTTATGCCCGTAACTACCTGCTGCCTCAGGGAGTTGCGGTAGTTCCATCCGAATCCAAGATCAAAGCGATGGCTGCCGAAAAGGCCCAGCGTGCTGAACATCGCCGCCTGGTTCGCGAGCAGCTGGAAAAAGTTGCTGCCGCCGTCGAAGGCGCACAACTGGAAATTACGGCCAACGCCAACGAGCTGGGTCATCTGTTTGGTTCTGTGACCGAACGCGATATTGCCGAGAAACTGCGCGAAAAAGGCTTTGAGATCAAAGAATCGATGATTCGCCTGTCCGGCGGTCATATCAAGGAAGTGGGTACCTTTGACGTTGGCGTCAAGATTGCCGCCGATCTGCGTGCAAAGGTTCAGGTTCGAGTAATCTCGGAACAGCAGCAGGAACAGGCCGTTGAGCCAAACGAGGAAAACATCCAGGAATCCTAAGCCTGACGCATCGCAGGCATTGCCGGACGTATTGGACGGCAAAACCCTGCCGGCTTCGATTGAGGCTGAAGCGGCGGTGCTGGGTTCGATGATTCTGGATCGGGAGTGTGTGGGTCAAGTTGTCGAACAGCTTGGGGATCTCGACGCCTTCTCGATGCCTGAACATCGGCTGATTTACGAATCTATTGTTGGGTTGTATGAAGCCAACAGTAAGATTGATCTTGTATTGCTTCGAAATGAATTGGTGCGTCGGGACCGTCTCAAGGCCGCCGGAGGCGTGGATTATCTGGTCCGTGTAGCCGAATCGGTCCCCACCGCGGCCAATGTCGAGTATTATACCCGGATTGTCAAAGACAAGGCGATGCTGCGCCAGCTGGCACGCGTCAGTCAGGACATTCTGCGGGAAGCGTGTGACGAGACCGGCGATGTCGGCGATAAGCTGGATCAGGCCGAACAGCGGATTTTTGCTGTGACCGAAAAGAAAATTTCCGGCTCGGCGTTTGCGATTCGCAACCTGCTGACGGAAACCTTTGAAAGCATTGAATCCCGTAAGGGGTCGCATGTCACCGGCCTGCCGACGGGGTTTACGGAATTAAACAGTCTCTTATGCGGCCTGCACAAAGGGGAGATGATTATTGTTGCCGGCCGTCCCAGTATGGGTAAAACCAGCTTTGCGCTGAATATCGCAGAGCATATCGGGGCCGATGAGGGTTTGCCGGTGGTTGTATTTTCTCTGGAAATGAGCCGCCAGCAGCTCGTTGAGCGTATCTTGTGCAGCCGTGCCAAAGTCGATTCGCAGCTGGTTCGCAAAGGGATGATCAGCGCCGAACATCATGCCGAACTGCAGCGTGTCGGCGGTGAATTATACGAAAAACCCATTTTCATCGATGATACCCCGGGCCTTACCCCGCTGATGATGCGGGCCAAGTGCCGGCGGCTGAAAAGTCAGTACGACATCCGTGCGGTCTTTATCGATTATCTGCAGCTGATGACGCTTGGCGGTAAAGTCGAATCCCGCCAGCAGGAAATCAGCGGCATCTCACGCTATATGAAATCGCTCGCCCGTGAACTGGAAGTGCCGGTGGTGGTTTTAAGCCAGCTGAACCGCGCCGCCGAAGGCCGTGAGGACCATCGGCCCCGTATGAGCGATCTGCGTGAAAGCGGCAGTATTGAGCAGGATGCCGACGTGATTCTGCTGCTGCACCGCGAGGATTATTACAATCGCACCAAAGAGGATTTCGAAGAGACCAATACCGCCGAGGTGATTGTTGCCAAGCAGCGTAACGGCCCGACCGATACCGTCAAGTTGTACTTTGACGGTCGCTTTACCCGGTTCGAAAATCTGTCCCATGTAAGCAACCCCTTTTAAGAAAAGAGCAAGCGATGATTCATAAGGATATGAACAGCAGAACGATTCTGACAGTGTGTTTTGCGGCGTGGATAGTGGCGGGTTTTTCCTTATTTGGTTATGCCGAGACGCAAGAGCAAAAACTGATTGGCTCTGTTGAAACTGCCGGCGGAGTAACCGTCACGCGAACGCAGGTTTTTTCTGCCATTCGTCTGCGGCCCGGCCAGATCTTTTCGGATAAAACAGCCGCCGAAGACGCGGCCCGAATTGCCAAGCTCGACGGTGTTGAATCGCCCTATTATACCGCTGAAACAGTTGAGGGTAAGGTAAAACTGACCTATGTAGTGGTGGAAAAACAGCTGGTGCGTGAACTTGTTTTTACCGGCAATAAAAAACTGTCCGTCTCGAAGCTGACCAATTCCCTATCTTTCAAGCTGGGCGATTATCTCGATTTGGTGGCGGTTCGAGCCGGCGTTGATACGATCCTCAAGCTGTATGTTGAAAAAGGTTATCCCTGGGCAACCGTAACGCTGGATGAACCGGCCCTGGCTGCGGGCAAAGTGGTGTATGCGATTCAGGAAAACCAGCGTCCCAAAATCGTCAAGATTAAATTCAGCAACAATCGTGTTCTGACCGACAAGCAGCTGAAAGGCGCGATTAAAACCAAGACCAAAAAATTCTTTTTCTGGTCGGTTTATTATAACCAGGACCTTCTCGATAAAGATACCCTGAAAGTCCAGGAGGTGTACCAGAAACGCTCCTATCTGGATGTCAAAGTCGAAACTCGTGTATCATTTAACGAAGACAAGAGCCAGTGTTCTCTGGAATTTGTGGTTGCCGAAGGCCCTTCCTATACGGTCGACTCCATCCTGATTTCCGGCAACCGGTTTTTTGATGTCCCCCGGCTGCGGGAAGGG
>JBHJNC010000242.1:0-11123 GCA_048497675.1 Gimesia maris | reverse complement strand
CTTAAGCGGGAGGATTTGGAAAAAATTGTCGCTATTCAATTGCGATATTTAGTCCTTCGCCTTAAAGACAGGCATCTGAATCTGGAAGTAACTGAACAGGCCCAAAAGCAGCTTATTGACGAGGGATACGATCCCGTGTTTGGTGCCCGACCGCTTAAACGGGTAATTCAGCAGCGGCTGGAAAATCCGCTGGCTAATGAGCTGCTTGCAGGCAAATTCAATGACGGGGATACCGTCCGTATCGACGGCGACGGAAACACATTCCGATTCGAAAAAGCCTAATTATCGAAAAAAACGACTTATTGAAGGCCGCGGAAGCTCAAAAAAATTCCGCGGCTTTTATTTTATCTTCAATTAACGTCCGAGAAAACTCCCTTTACCAGCTTAGTAGTACCGCTGATGTGTTTACTATTGTTTTTGGATAGTTCTAAGCGGGAATTCTCATTGCATAAGGAATATTGAATTTGGTAAGATAAATATTGAAAGAGAAGAGATTGGAGAGCGTATCCTTTGAGTTTATGGATTGAATGTATTGGGGTTACTGGACTGGCGTTCCTGGGACTACTTGCCGGAGCGGGGATTTCGCGCATCAATAAAAATACAGGGTTGGCCGCATGCCTGATTTCAGTTATTTCTATCTTTTTACTGGCAGGGTTATGCCGTATGCCGCACTGTTTAGATAATCACCTGTTATTTGCACTGGCAGCCGGTCGAGCCAAACTGATCGTACTTTCTTTTATCGTTCCTCTGGGACTGGCCGCGGCAATGCCCTACTTGCTGTTTCGGTGGGAACAATGGATTGTCATCGTCCTTATCGGACTGGTAATCTACGCTTTCGGCGTATTTCCATTTCTCGGCACTGCGATAGCCGCCGGCAAATTTGAAGGTATTCCATCCCAATTTGATGCCGACGGGATTTGCCGACAAAGTACTTCGTTTACCTGCGGCCCCGCGGCGGCAACAACTGCCTTACGCCGGTTGGGCATTACCGCATCGGAAAGCCAGCTGGCTATTCTGGGACGCAGCTGCCCGTTTATAGGGACAACCGATTTTGATTTATTCGAAAGTATAGTCACCGCAGGTGGTGGCGAAATCCACTGTAAATATTACCCCTCTCAGGCAGAACTAAAGCTTGACCAAAATCAGGTTCTTTTAGCGATATTACCCCAGACTTCGTTTATCAATCACTGTGTAGCAATTCTGGAAGTCACTGACGTGGCCGTTGTATTTGCCGACCCGGCTGAAGGAATGATTACCTTGCCTAAAACTCGATTTGAATCGCTCTGGGCAGGCAAAGGGATTTTAATCAGCAGGTAGCAACCTTACTTTCGCACCGTATGAATGGTTTTGCAGCGGGGGCACATTGCTTTGTCCGCATTCCAGTTGGGCGGAAGTTTAAGCTTAACCCCGCACGAACAGGAAATCATTTCAAAACCCTCTTTTTGCCGGATGTAGTCGCCAATGCGAATATGCTGGCGGGCTTTATCAAACGCATTCATTGGGGTTGACGCAGCAGCAGACCGAATCGGGGCGGAATCCGAACGATTCACGGCAGATGAGGGGATAATTCCCGCTCTGCCGGTGGTGGTTGCGTAAGCCCGATTGTAGTCCTGAAAACCCACTCCCTGCGACATCGCCCTCAGTACCGCAATGCGTTCTGCAATAGGCGGATGCGTACTGAACAGACTTGCCTGTGAGCCCCGGAAAGGATTGGCAATATACATCGGAGCGGTAACTTTGTTCGCGGTCGAAACGGGAATCTGGGATCCGGAGATTTTTTCCAGCGCACCGGCCAGACCTTCCGGATACCGTGTCAGCCGGACCCCCCCGGCATCCGCCAGATACTCGCGTTTACGCGAGAGGGCAAAGTACAGAATCTGAGCCATCAGTGGGGCTAAAATCGCAACCAGCAAAGCAATCAAAATAATAATTGCCTGGGCTCCGCCGTCGCCTTTACCGGATGAATACCGCCGCCGTCCGCCCCCATATAGCGTTCCACGCATAAAGACATTAGACAGCAGTACAATCGACCCCAGCATAATCCCAGCTAAGGTTACAAACAAAATATCGCGATGCAGAATATGGCTGATTTCGTGAGCAATCACGCCCTGAAGCTCATCACGATTAAGCTTGGCCAGCAGACCCTCGGTTACCGCTACCGCACAATGCTGCGGACTGCGGCCGGTGGCAAAGGCATTCGGAGAAGCATCCGGAATGATATAGATTTGGGGCATTGCCGGAAGCTGGGCAGCGATTTTCATTTCTTCGACGATATTAAAAAGCATCGGGTGGACATCTTCGGTTACCTCAATTGCACCGCTGGAGGCGAGCAAAATCTGGTCGCCCGCCGAGAAGCTAACCAGTGTCATTACCAGCCAGACAATGGCGGCGATGAGCATGCCCGGCATCGCCGCCTGCGGGCCTGCCCAGGCGTAACCAATGACACCGCCGATGGACAACAGCAAGGCCGCCATCGCGATCAGCAGAATCACCGAATTACGTCGATTAATTCGTATCTGTTCCCACATAGAGAAAAGTTGAAATCTAAAATCAAGAAGTTAAAACTTGACTTGCGGATTTTCGCGTTCGGCTTTACTTTCAATCTCAAAGAAGTCCCGTTTGGTAAAATTGAACATCCCTGCCACAATGTTACTCGGGAACATCTGGGTTTTGTTATTAAAGAACAAAACCGAATCATTATATGCCTGACGCGCAAAGGCGATTTTGTTTTCCGTACTGGTCAGTGTTTCCTGAAGCGACAGGAAGTTCTGGTTGGCTTTCAGGTCAGGATAATTTTCGACCACCAGCATAAACTTGCTCAAGGCATCCGTCAGAACCCCTTCGGCTTTCGATGCCTCGGCGACGTTCTTAGCGCCCATGGCCTGGCTGCGGGCGGAGGTGATTGCCTCAAACGTCTGGCGTTCGTGCTGCATATACCCTTTGGCCGTCTCAACCAGGTTGGGAATCAGGTCATGCCGGCGCTTAAGCTGTACGTCGATTTGAGACCAGGCATTATCGACCTGATTTCGCGACCCAACCAGTCCATTATAAATGCCAATCACTATGAAAACTAATACGATTGGAATAGCACCCAGAATCAGCAACATCGGCAACATAATTTAATCCTTTCTAAAAACTTTCACCTTCGCAGTTTCAAGTTAAATCAACCATTAAACATTTCTCTCAGTAATCGCACCACTTTACCCTCCGGGTCAAAGACGCCGGATTCGAGCAATTTTGAAAGCTCTCCTTTGTCAAACCAAATCCCATGATTACCACAGCGATCCAGAAGTACCATATTCTGAGCATGGCCGGCGGAAACTTTCTCCATTTTCTTCCTGCAGATCGGACATTTTCGATACTCTTCCTGGGGCTTAACCGCCAGAGCAAAAGAGGCCATCGCCTGCTGCCTGAGCTGTTCATCACCCAGCAAACTTTCTAACTCCCCTGCATCCAGCCAGATACCGCCGCACTGGCCGCAGAAGTCTATCTCAACGCTCTCCAGCTCGGCAGTTATCATCGGGTTTTTACAATTTGTACAATCCATGCCATCATCCCTTTGCAAATCTGGAAATCATAGTAAGTCAGCCGTTCCGGATTGTCAAGGATTGGGTTTTTGCCGACATCTGATTTATCGGTTTTTTGGCGGCAATAGACACTTGCATCCTTGCCTGTAACAACGTATGATAGTGGCATATCGTTTTTCCGAATAGTTTGATTAACCGATTTTAAGGAATACCGAGATGAAAAAGACTTTAGCATTTTTGACAATTGTTTTAACTATGCTAACAAGCGGCTGTGTGACTGCGCCGGAGCGTCCTGAGGGCAAGGCCGTTTTGTCTGCTCAAGTACGGGAAGCCATAGCAGAGTTTAAAGCCCAGGACCCGACCATTCAACGATTTTTCGACGATTCGGAGGGCTACGCCGTCCTGCCGACGATCGGCAAAGGCGCCTTTATTCTCGGCGGAGCTTATGGTCAGGGCGAAGTCTACCAGAAAGGCGTCCATGTCGGGTATTGCAGTCTTTCTCAGGCATTCATCGGGGCTTCTTTAGGCGGTCAGTCTGTGCGGGAAATTCTCTTTTTCCGCACCCGTCCCGACCTCGAACAATTCATGACGGGCGAATTTACATTATCTGCCCAGGCAACCGCAGTAGCAATCGATGCCGGAGCGGCAGCGAAAGCTGATTATCGGGACGGCATCGCCGTATTCATTCTATCCGACAAAGGCTTGATGGTAGACGCCTCGGTTGGCGGACAAAAATTCAAATATTTACCTAAATAAAACTCAATCAGGAGACAATAATGAGCGTTAAAACTGCTATTCAGAGTGACAAAACCCCTAAATCCGTCGGCCCCTACAGCCAGGCGGTTGTTGCCGGAAATATGTTTTTTGCTTCCGGCCAGCTCGGCATCGACCCGGCGGCCGGTAAAATGGTTGAAGGCGGCGTCAAAGAACAGGCCCAGCAGGCATTGAAAAACGTAATCGCCCTTCTTGAGGCGGCTCATTTGACCATTGACAATGTGGTACAGGTACAGCTTTTCCTGGCTGACATGGCCGATTTTGCAACCGTCAATGAGGTCTACAAGACCGTGTTCAAAGAGCCTTATCCGGTACGCAGCACGTTCCAGGTCGCTGCCCTGCCGCTTGCAGCCAGAGTCGAAATTCAGGTAGTGGCGATGAAATAATTCGCCGGATGAAGCTCATAAAAAAACCTGTTTGCTTAAGCACAAACAGGTTTTTTTCATTTATCAAGTTATTGATGTTTCAGGAAATATAAAACATCTTTCCGAATTTCACCGAGTTTGAGCCCCAGGTTACGGAGTACTTTGGCTCCGACACCTTGATTTTCATGCAGCAGTCCCAACAACAGGTGTTCGGTGCCAATCAAGGGATGCTTCAGTTCACGAGCTTCCTTGACCGCATCTTCAATCACACTTTGAGCATGATCTGTGCGAGGCAGGGTTTCGTAATCACCGTCTTCAGGACCCGAGCCGTGGCTGACTAATTTCTCAATCTGCTCTTTGGCATGAGCCACATCGACCTTGCGATGGCGAAGAACACACGCGGCACAACCGTCTTTGACCTCCAAGAGTCCCAACAGGATGTGCTCTGTTCCGAGGTGGTCATGGCGTAAGTTTTGTGCTTCCTGGCGTGCACGATCCATCACACTCTGGGCATGTTCTGAGTATCGCTCAAACATAATCCTTTCTCCTAATAATAGATAATTATAATATAATAACTCCCATACGGGAACGCATCTTGTTATGTGGTTTTATACCATTAAACCGGCTGGATTGTCTATCAAATTTACCTTGAAAATCGATAATAAAATACATCGCCATTTCTTACTTGCTGAAACGTACATGATGTGTTAAGCTCAATATAACAGTATTATCGGAGCTATTATGTTCACAGCACAATCGGGACAAATTTTGGACTCGCAAGTGCTTGTTTTGAATAAGCACTATATGGCGTTTCGAGTCATTGGGCTTCGACGGGCACTATCCCTGGTCGTCCGAGAGTTGGCGGAGATCGTGTCCTGCGATGATGGTACTTGGTCAAACCACGACTTCCAATCCTGGCGAGAACTATCTATCTACAAACAGACTTTCGAAGTCCAGAAACATGATTGGGTCTCGGCAGTCAATTTCGATATCGCCGTACCGCGCGTGATACGTCTTCTGTTTTACGACAGATTACCTCAGCAAACCGTTAAATTTAATCGTCGGAATATCTTTGCCAGAGATGGAAACCGTTGCCAATATTGTGGAAAGAAACACCAAACCAGTGAGTTGTCGCTGGATCATGTTGTGCCCCGTATGCTCGGCGGAGGCAATACCTGGGACAATATCGTCTGTGCCTGCACCAAATGCAACGCCCAAAAAGGCGGCCGTACTCCATCTCAGGCCGGTATGAAATTGATTCAAAAACCGGTCAAACCCAAACGCAACCCGGTGCTCCATATCCACCTAAGCCACGATAGATACAAGAGTTGGAAACAGTTTCTCGACCATGCTTATTGGTCTGTGGAATTGACGTAAACAGGTTCCGACTATACCGCTTATCGATAATAAAAAACGCCGATGTCGTCAATTGACACCGGCGTTTTTGCATCGGAGGAGGAGGGATTCGAACCCCCGTTACCTTTCGGTAAAACGGTTTTCAAGACCGTCGCAATCAACCACTCTGCCACTCCTCCAAGTCGTTTACTTAAAATTAGTTATGTGAATCGAGCCACATAGATAAAAATCAAACTACAATTTTAACTACAACCAAATTGAAGTTATAATATTTTTATTCTAGTAATCCTAACTTTCAATCTGATACTTTATCTGGAGTATTTAACCATGTTAAAGAGCAATTACAAAAAATGCCGAAAGCAACGTTCCGACAAATTTCCGCTAACTTTACATCCCACTGGCTAATTTTGCAAGAAAATTAAGGGGAAGCTGTAGCTGGAGCTGGGTGTGAGGGGTCGAACGCTAAGTAGCGAGTAAAGCTGCCTGCGTACGTTGGAAGTTGATTGTTGTGAATTTAGTTTTTTTGGAATTTTGAGTCTTTTTTATTTGGAATGAATTGAATAGAGTTGGGGCGTATTACCCACTACCATTACCTATTGCCGGGTCTGTAAATTGAACCCAGGGCAACACACCCAAGCCCCCGGGGTATGGAACCCCTAAAGACGTTTTATCTGCTTCGCAGAAGGCTATCCAGGATGCGGGGGCCAATGGCGGCTTTATCTTAAGCACCGGCGATCAGTGCGGCCGAGAAACCCCAGATGAAAATATCTTCGCAATGGTCGAAGCTGTTGAAAAATACGGAAGATATGATAACTTTAAATCTAATAAAATCTGACAGGAGTTCACTATGAGTTCGATGACTTCACGAGAACGCGTATTAAAAGCATTAAATTTTGAAAGAACAGATCGTGTACCTCGAGATCTGGGTGCCATGGCGTCCAGCAGCATCAGCGGTTTCGCCTATCCCAAATTGGTCAAAGCCCTGGGCCTGCCTCCTCGATTGCCGAAAATGTACGACACCCACCAGATGCTCGCGATGCCGGATATGGATGTCTTGGATGCACTCGGCTGCGATGTTATTACGATTTTTTACGGTGTAACCAACGCCTTCGAAGAACCGGAAAAATGGCAGCCCTATGACTTCAATGGACGCCTGCCGGCCTTCGTCCGCAATCCCAAACAATTCCAAAATATGCCGGACGGCTCAGTAATCCAGCCGGAATTTAACATCACCATGCAGACGACCTCGCATGTTTTCAACGCCGAGCACAGCGGTATGCCGCTGGACTTTGCCGCAGATATCCCGCTGCTGGATCTGAAAAAACTGAAACAAGAACTGCATGACAAACCCTTGACCGACAAGGAGATCAAGGAAACCGTCGAACTTTGTCGCAAAGCAAGACAGTCCACCGACAAGGCCGTCTTTTTCAATGGCCCCTTTATCCCGCCAATCGCCATCAGTGCTCACGGCGGCCTAGGGGTATTCCCGATGCTATGCCTGCTCAATCCAGACTATGTCGCTGAACTGCATGACATCCACACCGAAAACACGATGCGGAATGTCCGCGCCCTGCTGCCGGAAATCCGGGATTATATTGACATCGCCATCACCGGCGGCGACGACTGGGGCACCCAAAACTCGCTGATCGCATCGCCGGACACATTCCGCACTCTGTTTAAGCCCTATCACCAGAAAAACAACGGCCTGTTCCATCGGATCGCACCCAACGTCAAAACGTTCATCCACTCCTGCGGCGCGATTTACCCGCTTCTCGATGACATTATTGACAGCGGCTTTGATGTCATCAATCCCGTTCAGTGGTGTGCCGGCAGCCAGTCATACAAGGCATGGAAAGACAAGGTCCGCAAGCGAGCAGCCTTCTGGGGCGGCGGTGTCAACACCCAGCAAACCCTGCCACTGGGATCCATCGATGAAGTGAAAAACGAGGTAAGTCATGTTGTCAAGTACCTGGCGCAAGACGGCGGCTATGTCTTTAACGCTATCCATAATCTTCTCGCCGAAACAGATCCAGACAAAGTAGTCGCTATGTATAAAACTGCTCATCCTGCTACTGCGTAGACTAGTTTATGGATATATTGCATTCATATCTAAATTAGTCATCATCTCTACCCGCTGGTGGAAGATCCATCTTTGACATAATACGTCTTGGCATGCGTCCAGAACGCAGCACTGATTTTACTTATGGCGTAGTGTACAAAAAGTAATTCTCTTTAATAGGACTTAAAGAGTTTGCAGAAAAAATTATTGAGCCTATCTGGTGCTACAAAAAGCATTTCTGGACAAATATACTCTTTATAGATGCTGGGCCTGACACAAGGTTTCCGATGTGCTATGCGAATGATATTGTCCTAACATTTTATGATAATACATCGCATACTTTCTTTCACCACTGGTAATCTTTACCCGTGTATCATCACGGCCGATGGCAAGGGCAAAAATTAGCGCGTATAACTTTGCGTATAACTTCTGACGAAAAGTTCCGAATCAGGCATAATACACGCGAACAAACACGAACTCGTAACAAGTTGTACGTTCAAGAGTGATGCGTGTAACTTTTTTTGCTGTAAGGCGTTAAAAGAGGCCCTATCTCCTCTGAAAATCCGTGTGTCAGCGGTTCTGGAGATCCAAATGTCGCTTTAGTCTTGCGTGGAAAATATTTCAGCAAAAAACTACAACCGAACTACAACCACTTTATGCAATATCTACCAAAAGATATGATATTTACCACTCACTAAATATTGAAATGTGCAATATTTACAAAACAATGAAGATTTTTCGAAGTTTTTCAAGACCGTCGCAATAAACCGCTCTGCCACTCCTCCAAGTCGTTTATTGATAATACATTATCCAAAATTAAACGCTTGGGTTAAATGTCTTTTTTCCAGACTGCATTTGGGTATTCGGCAATCGGGATTTATAAAATAAGCCAATATAAGAAAAAAACAAGATAAAAACCGCCGTAACCGCCGTCATGCAGCCACAACCCGTCCAAGGTTAAAATTCAGTTGAAATTTTCCGTTACACAAAGCCGAAATAAATGTGTATATTGTCGACATGAATAAAGGGAATGAAAAAATGTTCAACCAACTGGTTATCCCGGTCAAAAAAGCGGTTTCCATGGAAGGTCGGTTTGTCTGGCCAATTAAGCCTGTCTTAGCCAGCTGCCGGACAAGCGATTCGCTGATTTTAACCCAGCTAAGAGATGTCATTTTGGGCAAGCTGGGATATCACGCCAAGGTTGCTTATAACGCCTTTGGTACAGCGGCGTTACGAATCCGGAGGGACAATTCTATCACACACGAGGAAGGATATCGCATTACCATTCGCCCCGCAGACATCGAGATTGTCAGCAAAACAGATGCGGGCAGTTATTATGCGGTACAAACCCTGCTGGATTTAATCCGGCTGTACGGAAACAGTTTGCCTGCCTGCCGGATTGAAGATGAACCTCTTTTTGAACGTCGCGGCGTTTACCATGACTGCTCACGTGACAAAGTGCCCACATTGGAAACCCTAAAGCAGCTCATTGAACGACTGGCACACTGGAAAATTAACGAGTTTCAGCTTTATATTGAAAATGTCTTCAGCTTTGTCCGCCATCCTGACATCGGCAAGGGATACAGCCCCTTTACCGCCGATGAGATTCTTGCCCTGCAGGACCACTGCAAACAGCACCATATCCGCCTGGTCGGCTCGCTGGCCAGTTTCGGCCATCTGGAACGGATTCTCGCCCTTCCGGCCTATCAGCATCTCGGCGAGATGCCGGGGTTTCGCAATCTGCCGGGAGGAACAACGCTCTGCCCAACGGATCCGGGCTCAATTCGCTTGGTCAGTGAACTGTATGAAGAATTTGTCCCCCTATTTGAAGCGGTAGATTTCAACGTCTGCTGCGATGAAACGTGGGAGCTTGGCAAAGGCCGCAGCAAAAAACTCGCCGACAAAATTGGTACAGGTCAGGTCTATGTGGATTTCCTGCTGAAAATCCACCGCCTGTGTGAAAAACACGGCAAGCGAATGAACGCCTGGGCGGACATCCTGCTCAAATACCCCGAAATGCTCCGCAAGCTGCCCAAAGACATCGTATTGCTTAATTGGGAATATGAGCAGGATGGCATCAACATCCGGCGAACCAAAGATATCGCACAGACCGGCGTGGACTTTATGGTCTGCCCCGGTACCAGCAGCTGGCTGACGCATGGAACCCGACTGCCCAACGCAATGCAGAATGTCAAGGCCTTTGCCGAACAGGGAATTCGCTGCGGCGCTAAAGGCCTGCTCAATACCGACTGGGGCGATAAAGGACACCGCAATCTGCTGGGCATCAGCCTGCACGGGTTTGCACATGGAGCAGCCCACGCGTGGAATTCCAAAGTCGTCAATGAGGATGCCTTTACGGAGAACTTCTGCCGGCTGACTTTCGGACAACCTGCAAAACAACTTGCCAAAGCCATCAAGACACTCGGGTCGGCGTATTTAACCTGTGGAGCGACTCGCAAGAACTGCTCGCAGCTGTTTGAAGCCTTAACAGAACCGATACGAAGACTCACCCCAGCCGACACCAGTCCTATTGACAGGATGACAGAGTCCGGACTTAAGCGGGTCATCGGCCAGCTCTCATCAGAAAGCATTTGGCCTGAACTGAAAGAATCTTTGGCAGATTTTGAGAAAATTGCTCTGCGTGAACTGACATTGGCAGCAGAAATGGATTGCCTGTCGGCCGAACGTGCCTTAGCCGCTAAAAGGCTCCGCTCCGATGGCAAAACAGACACCGAACAGCTTCGTCGCCTGGCCGGCAGGATGGAGCAGCTTATCCTCACATTCCAAAAGCTATGGATGCTGCGAAACAAACCCTCACGGCTGAAGGACAATCTCCGAATGTTGGACAAAATCCGTCGAGAAATGCTTGGACTGACCCGTAAACAAAGGAACACGTATGGCCAAGCTTAGAACCATAGGCGAATTGGCAAAGAAAAAACGCCTTCGCGTGGCAGGCTTGATGTCCGGAACCAGCACTGACGGAGTGGATGTCGCGATTGTTGATATCTCCACCGGCTCACGGAACGTCATCGCCTTCGGGAT
>JBHJNC010000241.1:0-3860 GCA_048497675.1 Gimesia maris | reverse complement strand
TTATAGACCAGGCTTACAATTTTTTGGCCCGGCAGGCGGCCTGCGATGACTTTTTTGATACGGTGTTTGGTTCTGATGCCAATACAGATTGCCAAGAAGATGTTGAACTGGATTGACGTGACTGGATGGATAATACAAAATGACCTTATGTACACAGGTGTAGAATGGCTGAAAAAAAACAAACTAAAGAGGACGTAAAAGAAGAACGTCGCGGATTTATTGAACGCAGGAAACAAGTTGTAGACCGTAGAATCGGGCTTGATAGACGTCGGGGTCCCGGTCATCGCCGGACGGAGGAACGGCGGGGCGCCGAAGAAGGGGAAATGAATGATGAGCAGTTTGAGTTCATTATGGCGATTGATCAGTACAAACGGGTCAACCAAAGGCCTTTCCCGACTTTGACAGAGGTTTTGGAGGTTGTCAAGGCTTTGGGCTATCGCAAGGTGGCCGAGCCGCAATCGCTCGAATCCTTCCGTAAACAGGACAAGGAGCAGCCTGTTTGCGTCTAAGATTGTGGATGGAAAAATCAAACGCCGCACGGGAACTCCCGCCGCGGCGTTTTTTTATGGAACAAAAACCTGTTTGCAGCGGGGGGTGTAACGAGGGTGGATTTTCGGTATGCGGCTTCGAAATCTCAATCTGAATCTTAAAATGAGTTATGGATTTTTCCGGATGGGCGACGAAAAGAAAAGAGCCGCCCTTTTGCAAGGACGGCTCTTTTTGTGCTTTAAGAGGGTGTAAAAATCGGAATCGCTTTAGTCGTTGACCAGAACGGCATCGTCGGCGGCTTTGGGTTGAGCCGTATTTGTAGCCGAAGAAAGGTTAGAATAGGTAGTAGTTGCTGCAGTACCGCCAAACACTTGCCCTGTTCGACGTTGCGGTTCAAGAGGTGCCGTAACATTCCAGCTCGTATAAATACCATCATTGGTTACACCAACGTCAGGACGAGTTGTATATTCGGAATGACCATCACCAAATAGAACGTTTTGCCCTTCACGGCTATGAGAATAGGCATTAGCAGTCTGAATCGACCATTTATATTGGATATTGCTCCAGTCGGTAACTGTAGAACCAGTTCCCAAGAGTGAAACTGAATTCAGATAGTTTTCAGCTGTAGCAGTCTGTCTTGTCAGTTTTGCATCTAACCATGGGTTTCTGTCTGCCATCAGAGCAAATGCAGCTGTTGTACTGCCGCGAGCGGCATTAGCACCAGCAGCACCTGTGCTTTTGCCAGTTTCGCCCATGGCATAAGGCATGTGATATGAATAGCTAACGCACTTGGTCGGGCCTTCACCTGAACCGGCAGTCGGCCAATCCGGATGACCAAAGTCCCACAATTCTGTAATGTCAAGAGCTGCTCCGTTTTGGCCGCCCGCGTTTTTACCGCTGAATTCTTTCTGGTCGCCAGATGGACAAATAAAGGACTTGGGGCTGACATCCGCTTCGCGAACCAACAGATACAGCGTCGCGCCAACAGTAATATTGGCGGCGGTGGCCCAGTTTTTGCCTTTGTCCTGCCAGCTGTTGGCACCGGTAGCGCCTCCGGTTTGATTAGCCAGCGTATGGGCACCGCCACGGCCTTGCAGGGTGTATGTATCGCTGTACTCACTAGCGTAGACGGTTTGGGCGGTACCCATACCCTTGAGGTTGGTGCCGCAGACGACGCGTTGAGCGATTTTCTTGACTTTGTTCAGTGCCGGCATCAGGATGGCCAGCAGCATCGCTATGATCGCGATAACGACCAATAGCTCGATCAGTGTGAAACCTTTCTTTCTCATTGTGTTACTCCTTTCAAATACAAGGCCTTGCAGACTCAAACGTTTCCAGGAAATAGGACGATAATTGCCGTTTAATGCTCCAACGCAGAGCATAATAGAAACGCCGGCAAAGCCTTTTCTTTGTTAATATTTCACTTTGAACTACAGACTTTATCGGTAATTATACCGATTCCACATTAAACCTATGCAGGCAAAGGGTATGATAGAATGAAAAGAAGGGCAAACGATGTATAAATTACTACAAATATAAAATAATGGCGTTCTTTAATAATTATACCCACTCTTTTCAGAGCATCACTCTACACCTACATCCTAATCATAGATGGTATCGGATTGAAAGTCAAGGAGATAATATAAAAAAACTATTTTCGGACGTAAAATAAGTATCTCAATATAAAGATGTAACTTATCCTGAAACGAGAAAAAGCTTCACCTT
Source organism: Gimesia maris (assembly GCA_048497675.1). Classification (GTDB taxonomy): domain Bacteria; phylum Planctomycetota; class Phycisphaerae; order Sedimentisphaerales; family Anaerohalosphaeraceae; genus Anaeroglomus. Next base: position 1,646 of record JBHJNC010000241.1, on the reverse strand, counting down.
GAATCCATATTAAATCTATCTTTTTTAGAGATATTATGATAGGTTCAAAGTAAATTTAGATAATATTGTTTGTATTCCTTTTTTCTTGTCCGAGCTGGTAAAATCAGTAAAATACCGGCTATGGAAAATAACGATAAGCTGAAACGAGTCGCCGCCGCCTGTATTCAGATGGATGGCTTTTTTGCCGGGGATTTTACTGTGAAGCGAAAACCGAAGAAGGCGTTAACGACACCTGATGCGCCAACACCCGCATCGACCGAGACCGTCGAGATTTCTGCCGATCCAACCATAACGCTCTCCAAAGTCGCTGATCTGGTTCGAAAATGTCGTAAATGTACCATCGGTTCCACCCGGCTCAACGCCGTCCCCGGCGATGGAAACCCCGCTGCCAGGCTGGTCTTTGTTGGCGAAGCCCCCGGAGCCGACGAAGATGAACAAGGCCTGCCGTTTGTTGGCAGGGCGGGCCAGCTTCTCGAAAAGATGATCATTGCGATGGGATTGACGAGGGCGGAGGTCTTTATTTGCAATACGCTCAAGTGCCGCCCGCCGGAAAACCGGGATCCCAAGCCCGATGAGATTGCCAACTGTATGCCGTATTTAAAGAAGCAACTGGAGGCGATTCGTCCGGAAGTGATTGTCGCTCTGGGAGCTCACGCAGCCAGAACCCTGCTGGATACCGACAAGGCCATCGGCCAGATGCGGGGGGAATTCCACGAGTATCGGTTTTCGGAAGACCTCCCGCCGGCCAAACTGATGCCGACATATCACCCCTCTTATCTACTGCGGAATTACAGCGACGACAACCGTCGGCGAGTCTGGGAAGATTTGCAGAAGGTGATGAAAGAACTGGGTTTAAAGCCCAAGAAGTAAAAACAGGTCGGCAGGGATTGAAGTCCGTGCCGACCTGCGAATATAGTCATATGCTCATTTAGTCCGTTATGCCCAAATCCTGTTTGGTCAGAATGGCGTCAAATGCATAGCCAGCCCCTTCGATGTTCTCGCGGGCACCTTGCTTGCGGTCGATGACAGCGACGATTTTCTTGACAGTCGCGCCGGCTTCGGTGATAACTTTGGCCGCTTCGAGGACTTGGCCGCCAGTGGTGGCGATGTCTTCAACCAGCAGAACTACGTCGCCTTTTTGCAGCTTGCCTTCGACGAGTTTGGAGGTGCCGTAGTCTTTTTTGCTATTGCGGACAATAATCCACGGCTTTGCTGCTTCCATTGCGGTTGCGGCAGCCAGGGCGACCCCGCCCAGTTCTGCACCGGCAATCAGCGTTACATCGGGCGTCAGGTACTTGCAGAACTCCTTGCCCAGTGCCTTTAAGATATCCGGCTGGGTCTCAAAGAGGTATTTGTCCATATAATATTTGCTGCGTTTGCCGCTGCGCAGCACAAAGTCGCCTTCCAGATAGGATGACTCTTTTACTCGTTTTGCCAATTGTAATTTGTCCATTGTTCATATCCTTATTAGTAATTTTCATTATGCTCGTGATTGTAGCGGTTTTTGTCCAAAATACAAGCCCTGAAAGTTTGATTGTAAAATGACAGCCAGGGACATTGAAAATGGGTTCGTTTTATAAAATCACCATGAAGCACAGGAAGGAAGATGGAAATCCTAAATACTAAGCACTAAATTCTAAACAAAT
>JBHJNC010000240.1:0-12775 GCA_048497675.1 Gimesia maris | reverse complement strand
AAAAAGAATGAGCTGATTGAACGCTCTAAGGCCTATCATATCATTCACAATCCAGCTGACGAAAAAGAACTGGCCAAAGCGAAACGGCGGCTGAAATACGATGAGCTGTTTTTGATGCAGCTGGGACTTGCACTGAAACGCTACCATCTCCGGCATACGGCCCCAGCAACTCCTCTGCCTAACAGCGACGAAATCGACAGCCGGATACGCAGGCGGTTTCCATTTCTGCTGACGGCCGATCAGGACGAGGCGATTACTGAAATCGTAACCGATTTGGCAAAACCGATTCCGATGAACCGTCTTTTGCAGGGCGACGTCGGCAGCGGCAAGACCGTGGTTGCTTTGTATGCGGCACTGGTTGCTATCGCCAACAAACAGCAGGTGGCGATTATGGCACCGACGGAAATTCTGGCCCGGCAGCACTTTCTCAACATCGAGCGGTATTTAAAAAACAGCAAGGTTCGTCGTGCCCTGCTGGTCGGAGGAATGCCCACGGTTAAGCGCGGCGCCCTTCTGCATCAGATTCAGAACGGTAGTATCGACATCGTTGTCGGGACGGTCGCACTGGTACAGGAAGATGTGGACTTCGATAACCTGGGACTGGTGATTATTGATGAACAGCACAAATTCGGCGTCCATCAGCGGGCAATGCTTCGGAAAGGCAAATCGCCGCATTGTCTGGTAATGACCGCAACACCGATACCGCGGACGCTGACGATGACAGCATTCGGCGACCTGGATGTGTCGGTGATTCGCCATTGCCCGCCGGGCCGCGGCGAAGTGATTACTCGTCAAGTCCATCCTAACGATAAATCGGCGGCACTGGAGTTTATCCGAAAGCAGCTTCATGCGGGCAGACAGGCGTATTTTGTGTATCCGCGTATCGATTCGGAAACCACCGCAGAAATCCCAAATGGCGACATCAAAGCCGCCGTGGACGAACACCGGTATTTGAACAAGGTGTTTAAGGAATTCAATATCGCCCTGCTGCATGGCCAGATGAACGCCGAAGAAAAAAAACAGATTATGGATGATTTCCGTGCCGGGAAAATACAGGCGCTGGTCTCAACCGTGGTCATTGAAGTCGGCGTGGATGTTCCGAACGCAACGATTATGGTGATTGAAAATGCCGAACGATTCGGGTTGGCCCAGCTCCATCAGCTTCGCGGACGCATCGGGCGAGGGTCAAACCGTTCGTATTGCTTCCTGCTTTCACAAAGCGACGATGCAACGGCGAAGGATCGGCTGGCAGTGATGACCCGCAGCAACGACGGATTTGAGATTGCCGAACAGGATTTGCGGCTGCGCGGGCCGGGAGAACTGTTCAGTACCCGCCAGCACGGCATGGGCGACCTTAAAATCGCCAATATTATTGACGATTTTGACCTGCTGAATCTGGCTCGACGCGATGCCTTTGCAATGATTGACGGGGATCCGTCGATGAATAAGCCCGAACATGCCGAATTGCGTAAGACTCTGATCGAGAAATTCGGCGACAGTCTGGGACTGGTCGATATTGGATAATTTTCTGGATTTTATCACAATTATAGGTAAGAATACTATCCAATCCGAATTAAATACACTACAAAGTATATCTTTTTTACAAAATAATGAAAATAGATTACAAAAATAGATTTCTTGAAAATACGATAATCAGCCTCAATTTTGTCGCAATCTGCGTAGTCGCCACGACATTTGTGATGCTGTTCGGATTTGACACCCCCCCCCTGCCGCGTTCGCTGCTGCGGTCGATAGATGGCGGGATGTTTTTCTTTTTCCTGGCCGAAAAAATCATCCGCTATTTTAACGCTGTTTCCAAGCGGGAATATTTCCGGATGTACTGGTTCGAAATCCCGCTGCTGGCGTTGGTATTGATCGCTTTTATCGGAGCCGGCCGATGGCTCACCGGTGCGCCGTCGCGAGAATTTTCCCTGGATGCGGTCAGCATCTATCTGGCTTTCCAGGTTGTTGATAAGCTCTGTCGGGGCATGGTCTATCTGGCGTCGACAGGACATAATCCGGCACGCTCGCTGACAACAATGTTTGTTATCCTCATCCTGGCCGGAGCCGGGATGCTCATGCTGCCCAAAGCGCATAATCTTGAGCTTATGAATTTCACGGACGCGATTTTTACCGCAACCAGCGCAACGTGCGTAACGGGACTTACCACGAAAGATACCGGCAGTGATTTTACGTTTTTCGGGCAGGCTGTTATCCTGTTCCTGATTCAGCTCGGCGGATTGGGCATCGTTATTTTCGGCGTCGTGCTGGGACTTCTGCTGGGACAATCGATGTCGGTGCGTGAATCAGCCGCAATGCAGGACTTGCTCAGCGAAGACGCTCTCCAGCGCATTGCCCGAATCATCGGCTTTATTTTCATCGCAACCCTGTTGATCGAAGCGGCAGGCGCCATTTGCCTGTATTCTATGTGGGATGATGTGCCGGGACTGGTAACCGGATCCGGGCAGAAATGGTGGGCCAGCATCTTCCATTCCATCAGCGCTTTCTGCAATGCCGGGTTTGGACTGCTGTCGAAAAACATGATGGACTACAGCCATTCGCACCAGATATATACTATCATTGCCCCATTGATCATTACCGGTGGAATCGGTTTTAGTGTTCTTTATAACCTTGTCGAAGTAGCCTATTATAGAATCCGGTCTTTTTTCCAAGACCACAGCCGCAAAGTCAATCTGCTCAAAGCTGAGCCCCGAAGAAGACTGCATCTGCAAACCAAGATCGCCTTGAGCGTCACGCTGTTTTTGATTCTTTCCGGAACTGGGATGCTGTGGCTGTTCGAGCAATACTCTCCAATCCCTGACGCCGACAAACGGTGGTGTTCGGCCTACTTTCAATCCGTCAGCGCCAGGACCGCAGGTTTTAACAGCGTCGACATCGGAGCGTTATCCGAAGGCAGCAAGCTGACGCTGATTCTGCTGATGTTTATCGGCGGCTCACCCGGTTCTACCGCCGGCGGCATCAAAACCACCACCTTTGCTGTCGTGCTGATGGTCGTATTGGCCACCCTGCGCAAACGCCGGGAGGTCGAAATATTCAAACGTTCGATTCGGCTGGTTGTGATGGGCAGAGCGATTACCATCGTCGTGCTGTACGCCGCGATTTTACTGCTGGCAACATTTGCTCTATCCATTACCGAACGGAATAGCTGCTTTAGTCTGATCGACATTATGTTTGAGGCATCTTCGGCACTCGGTACGGTCGGCCTTTCAACCGGTATCACCGCGTCTTTGACAACGGCAGGCAAATGGATTATCATTATTGCAATGCTGGTCGGCAGATTGGGGCCATTGACGCTGCTGACAGCGCTGCTGTTTAACGTGCGTGCGGGAAAATACGAGTATCCTTCCGAACCGCTGGTGGTAGGATAAAGATCCAATAAACCGCTTTAAGAATAACGGAACGAAAGTTTCCATATACTCAAAAATGAGGAAAACAAATGAAACGCTTTGTGGTCATCGGATTGGGACGGTTTGGTAAGAAACTGGCCGTAGCGCTGTCAATCAGCGGCGCCGAAGTCGTTGCCATCGACAAAGACCGTGAAATCATCGAAGATATTCGTGACGATGTCTCGCACGCTGTGCGATTGGACAGTACCGATATCGACGCTCTTAAAGCCCAGGGGCTGGACAAAATGGATGTCGCGATTGTCGGCATGGGACAGGCAGGCCACGGCTTTGAGGCGGCAATTTTGACGGTAGTCAATCTCAAACAGCTCGGCATCCCGCTGATTTACGCCCGTGCGGAAAACCCTACCGCCGGACAGGTATTTTTGGCTATTGGGGCAACCGATGTCGTCTATCCGGAAATCGAAACCGCCCAGCGATGGGCATATAAGCTCATTGCCCCGCATATCGAAGAGAAAATCGACTTTGCCCCGGGATACAGCCTGGCCCGGATCAGCGCCCCTGCCAGCTTCAACGGCCTGACTATTATGGAATTGCAGTTGCGGCAAAAATACAACATCAACTTAGTCGCTATCAAACGCGGCGAAAACGCCGACGCCGAGGAAAAAGACTCCATCATCAATGTACCGATGCCCAATACGATTATCTACACGGATGACATTATGATGGTCGCCGGCGCTGACAGCGATCTGGCACGCCTGCCGCAGGAATAAGATAGATTGATACGAAAGAATGAATAGAACCATCTCTAATCAACTATCACCCATCAATAATCGACAATTATATGTTTCTGATCTGGATGGCACGCTGCTGTCCAGCGGTGCGGTATTGTCGCAATTCAGCCTGGATAATCTGCGGAGGCTCTTGAAAGAAGGTCTGCAATTTACCGTCGCCAGTGCACGGGCATTTAATGAAATCAAACCCGTACTTGGGGACCTGCCGATTAAGCTGCCGGTGATTGCCATCAATGGGGCGTATTTGACCGATTACCAGACTGAAAAACACCTAATTATCAATCGCCTGGAAAAAGGCATTGCCCAGCAGATTTTCGACATTATTCGCAGCCGAAATTTATGGCCGTTTATTACCACATTTAATGGCAGCGAAGATCGGTTATACTATCAGACTCTTGGGCATCCGGCGATGCAATGGTTCTATGACGCTCTGGTAACACTGAAAGATAAACGGCTGCAGGAAACAAAAAAATTATCTGGGGCTATGCATGAAACTGTTATTGCAATGGCAGTGATGGGGGATAAAGAACCGATTGGTGAATTGGCCGCTTTTCTGAAAGTACAATTTCCGGGACAGCTTGAAAATTTCTATTTTGAAAATCCCTATTCGCCGGGCTTCTGGTGGCTGACGATTCACGACAAAAAAGCCTGCAAATCGATTGCCTTAAAGGAGCTGATGGAGATTACCGGAACCCAACGCGAACAGTTAACAGTCTTTGGCGACCACATCAATGACATTGGAATGTTTAAGCTGGCCGGAACCGCGGTTGCCGTCGCAAATGCCGAAGAACAAGTCAAGGCCGTCGCCACTGAAATCATCGGCTCAAATCAGGATGACAGTGTGGTGCGATATCTTTTGGAAAAACATCAGCATTGCCGACTTAATTTATCCTAAACCATTTAATGGAGAACCCTACCTTGAAATACGATGCAACTAAAGTCCCAACCCCATGTTATATGATTGACCTGGGGCTGCTGAGAAAGAATCTGGAGGTCTTAAAATCTGTCCAGGACCGAACCGGCTGTAAGATTTTGCTGGCATTAAAAGGCTTTGCCGCATGGAGTACATTTGACTTGTGCAAACAGTATCTGGCGGGAGCTGCCGCCAGCAGCCTGCACGAAGCCAAGCTGGCACGCGAGTATTTTGATAAGGAAGTCCATTTGTGTGCCCCGGCGTATCGGGACGATGACATGGAAGAGTATATTCAGATTGTCGATGATATTGTGTTTAACTCTTTTACCCAATGGATGCATTTTCGAGACAAGGTGCTGTCCGCACCGCGCAAAATCAAATGCGGCATCCGCGTTAATCCGATGCACAGCGAGGTCAAGACCAAAATCTACGACCCGTGCGCACCGGGCTCACGACTCGGTACGCTGCGGGAGTTTTTCAGAGAAGATCAGCTTGAGGGGATTACCGGGCTGCATTTTCACACCCTGTGTGAACTGAATGCGGATTCTCTTGAGAGAACCTTGCCGGCAGTGGATAAGCACTTCGGCGACATCATCCGGAAGATGGAATGGATGAATTTTGGCGGCGGACATCACATCACCCGTCCGGATTATGACATTGATTTGCTTTGCAAACTGATTACGGATTTTTACAGCCGATACTCCAACATCAAGACCATCTATCTGGAACCCGGCGAGGCGATTGCTCTAAATACGGGCGTACTGGTCTCAACGGTGCTGGATATCACCCATAACGCGATGGATATTGCTATTCTCGATACGTCCGCTTCGGCACACATGCCCGATGTATTGGAAATGCCCTACCGCCCCAATATCACCGGCGGCGACCTGCCCGGCAAGAAAAAACACACTTACCGACTGGCAGGGCCAACGTGTTTAGCTGGCGATGTAATCGGCGATTACTCTTTTGACCGCCCGCTGCAAATCGGCGACAAGCTCATCTTTGGCGATATGGCGCATTATACTATGGTCAAAAATACCATGTTTAACGGGATTAACCTGCCGGATATTGTGCTGTACGACCCGGATAAAAACGAGTATAAAGTCCAACGGCACTTCACCTATCAGGACTTTAAGAGCCGACTGTCATAGTCTTATCTGTTACGGTCTTGCAATTTTGCCAGCAGCCGAAGGATTTCAAGATACAGCCAGACCAGGGTAACCATCAAGCCAAAGGCACAGTACCACTCCATATATTTCGGCGCTCCGGTTGCCGTACCCTGCTGGATCATGTGAAAATCCAGCACCAGATTAAGCGCAGCAATCACTACAACCACAACCGAAAACAGGATACCAAAAGAAGAGGAGCTATGAATTAGCGGTACCGTAATCCCCAAAAAGCTCATCACCATCGAAACGACATAGTATAAGGCAATCGCACCGGTTGCAGCGGTTAAGCCTGCAATAAAACCCTGCGTAGGTTTGATAATTCCCGACCGGTATGCGATCAGCAGAGATGCCAAGACGCCAAAAGTCAAAAAAATCGCCATAAAAACAATACCTTTATATTGGGCTTCAAATACTGCCGAAATGCCGCCCAGTGCCAGTCCTTCAAGAATCGCATACAGCGGAGCTGTGATTGGAGCCCACTGCCGCTTAAAGACGGTAACCATTGCAGCGATAAACCCACCGAATATCCCTACCAGCATCCATGGTGCCGCCGAAGCCGGCTCTGCCGCCGCTTTGACCCAGGTGATTGTGCCGGTTGCTGCCGCCAGAAAGAGCAATATAGCAGTTTTATTGACTGCCCCATGAACAGTCATTGCATCAGATCCATAATATGGTATTGCCTCAAATACCTTTTCGTTTAATGCTGGATTACTGGTCCTAAACATTTATAACTCCTGCAAAATCAGATGATTATTTCTTTTTCAATATTATTCATCGGCAGATTGTAATTGTTCTAAAAAATAGGTCAAGTCAAAACTACATGTGAAGCCTATTAATCTGGCTTCGATTTGTCTTGTTTTAGGTAATTATACTTCAGGTGAGCTGTAGTTATCCCATAATAATTTCATTTTTTACAAAAAATTAACAAATAACTAAATATAATTACAGTTATTATCCCCACATAATAGATTGTCCAGATATTTACAAGTTACTGTTATTAAAAAAGTTATGTCGAAATAAAAGGATTTTCCTTTCTGTTTTCGGTATTTTCCCTTCCTTAAATTAATTACTAATCCTTCTAATGCTATAACAAAAAATGCCGACATAGCCAGTGACTCTGCGTGACCATTAAATGTTTTTTATTGTTCTTTTTGGAGCAAAAAATAATGACGGCTACTGTAACTATCAGTCCGCTGACCCGAATCGAGGGACATTTGGCAATTCATACCGAAACCGAGGTATTGCCCGATAGCCCCAGCGTTAAAATCGTCTCGGCCCGGTGCGAAGGCGAAATGTTCCGGGGTATCGAGACCATCCTTAAGGGACGCGATCCTCTGGATGCACAGCAAATCACTCAACGCATATGCGGCGTCTGTCCGATTGCCCACGGGATGGCCTCGCTGATGGCACAGGAAATGGCATACGGTATCGAGCCAACCCGAAACGGAAGGATACTGCAAAACCTGATTCTCGGCGCTAATTATCTGCAATCACACATTCTGCATTTTTATCATTTGTCGGCATTGGATTTTGTAGACATAAAGTCCATACTCAAATATGACGGCCAAGATAACGGCCTAAAAAGCCTTCGTACCTGGGTTGAAAATGCCGTCGCTTCCAACTCTGTATTTCCCGCCGCACCATTTTTGCCGCGTTATGAGGTCAACCAGTATTTGGCCGATGATCAGGCCAACTGGCATCTTATCGGCAGCTATGTCAGCGCATTGAAGATGCGAACGATCGCTCATGAAATGTGCGCCGTATTTGCGGCAAAGATGCCGCATTCGACTTCTCTGGTACCGGGCGGGGTGACGGGCGAAGTGACAATGGAACGCATTTTGTGCTATAAGAGCCGCCTGGATAAGCTAACTGAATTTGTTGAAACTGTTTATCTTCCGGACTTGTTCTTGGCTGCAAAGGCATTTCCACAGTATTGGAACATAGGCGCCTCGTATGGAAACTATTTAAGCTACGGCAACTTCCGGATGGAAGAAAAATCCGGCCCAAATGTTCGTAAATGGATGCCGGCGGGAGTCACTATTCAAGGCAAACTTGAAGCACTCGATACGGATAAGATACGTGAATTTGTTGCCCATTCTCACTACAGCAGCAGTTCAGGACTCCACCCTTACGAAGGACAAACCTCGCCCAATCCAGACAAAGGCTACAGCTGGCTAAAGTCACCCCGATACAACGGCATGCCGATGGAAGTCGGGCCGCTGGCTCGCATTATGGTGGCATATATGACACCGGGCTGGGAATGGGTCAAAAAAGATGTTGATGACGTGTTGACCTCGGCCAACCTGACACCCGATAAGCTCAATTCCGTCTTAGGGCGGCATTTGGCTCGCGGGCTGGAAACCAAATGGCTCATTAAACAATTGCAGCTCTGGCTCGATGAACTGGAAATCGGTCAGCCTACCGCCAAAACCTTTAGTCTGCCTGAATCCGGCAAGGGATTTGGTCTGGTAGAAGCGGAACGGGGCGCACTGGGACACTGGCTGACTATTGAAAATTATAAAGTCAGTAATTATCAATGTGTCGTACCGACAACGTGGAATTGCTCTGCTCGCGATGACCAAAATCAGCCCGGTGCAGTTGAAAAAGCACTGGAAGGCACTGTCATCGAAGATGCGACCCAACCCATTGAAGCGGGCCGAATTGTACGCTCTTTCGATCCATGCATCGCCTGTGCGGTGCATTAATTGGAATACCAAACTGTTAAGGGACACCAGACATATATGAAGAAGACATTTACACGACGTGATTTTTTGAAGCTGGGCGCTGCGATTGCCGCCTCGGCGTCGCTGCCGAACCACATGGCTGCGGTTTTCGCCGCAGGTATGGAAAAACTGTTAGGTAAAACGCAGGTTATCTGGCTTCAGGGTCAATCCTGTTCCGGAGATTCCATTTCATTGCTCAACTCAATTGACCCAGAGCCGGCGGACTTATTGACACGATACATCAACCTGGCGATCCACCAAAATGTCGGAGCCGCGCAGGGACATGTCTTTATGGAAACGCTTGATAAGGCCGTTCAGACGGGCAATTATATCCTGGTCATTGAAGGAACAATCCCCACCGGGATGCCGAAAGCATGTGTCATCGGCGGCAAGCCATTTGAGACCATCCTGCTTGAGATGATACCCAGCGCCAAAGCAGTCGTTGCTGTGGGAACCTGTGCAACTTTCGGAGGCATTCCCGCCGCGGAAGGCAACCCGACCGGCTCATGCTGCGTACTGGATTTTATGAAAAAACACGCACTGGCCTGGGAAAACAAGCTGATCAATTGCACCGGCTGCCCAATTCACCCGGACGCTGTGGTAGGCACACTGGCTTACGTTGCGGCAAAAGGCTATCCCAAAGTCAACTCCCAACTGCTGACGCCGGATATGTTCTACAGCCGCTCAACACATGACAACTGTCCGCGTTACCATTACTACGAACGCAAAATTTTCGCAAAACATTTCGGCGACACCGAAGGATGCCTTTTTGAACTGGGCTGTCTGGGACCGCTGACGAAAACCGAGTGCCCCAATCGGCAATGGAACAGCAGCGTGAACTGGTGCATTCGAGCAGGCTCACCCTGCATTGGGTGCAGTTCACCGCATTTTGCCAAAAAGAAAGATTTTCCGTTCTATCGAATCGGAGAACACGCACATCGCGTTAATTACACTGAAGAACAACGCAAAGGAGGAACACTTTAATGGTACGTTTAAACCTATTATGGAAAGTATTATTGATCTCACTGCTGCCTTTATTCCTGCTCGGCATCAGCCTGCAGGCGGTCAGCTACTATCTGACAAAAACCAATTCGGCCCAGCTCGCTGCACAAATCGAACGGTCATTGAAATCGGTATCCGACCAGTCCATCACCGAATTGACATCTCTCTCGGAGCAGTCGGCCAAAGACCTGCTGCAGGAAATTAAAATCGCTGTCGGCAGTTCACTGCAGCCCGGCGAAGCGTCAAAGTTTCTGGATTTGGCCAAACGGCAGGTGGAAATCGAGCTGCTCAATGAATTTTCATTTTATGGCCAAGACGGCAGACTTGAACTGTCCTCTAATCCAAACACAACACAAAAAACGATTCCCGCAGATGTCATTGAACAACTTACTGCCGAGAAAAATCTGGTGATTCGAGGCAAAAAACTGCAGGACAAATCGCTGCGTTTCTATCTGCCCCTCTATATGGACGCAGATATGATTCGAATGAATCCGGATTACAAAATCGGGGACTTATACGGGGTCTTGTATGTTGAAATGAAAAAGGACCGCATCCATAAAAGCATCGGCCAGCAGGAGGCTCAGATTCAGCAGGCTGTTGCCGAGGGCCAAAAATCAAACCGCCTGGTCTTGTCCAAGAGTTTACTCTGGAGCCTGGGCATCGGAACCAGCTTCCTGGTCACGGTAACGGTATTGGTCGTGATCATGACCACCAGCGGCGTGATCAAGCCGCTGCGCAAAGCCATCCGAGCCAATATTGACATCGCACAATATTTATCCTCAGCGGCAACTCAATTCAGTGCCGCATCCCAAACAATCGCTTCGGGGGCCACCGAGCAGGCTGCCGGCCTGCAGGAGACGTCTTCGAGCCTTGAAGAAATCACTACAACCACAAAACTGAATGCCCAAAATGCCCAGCAGGCCAATACCCTCGCCCAGCAGACTCAATCGGCCGCCACTGAAGGAGCAACTGCCATAAAGACCATGAATCAGGCGATTGACGATATCCTGAAAAGCTCTGAAGAAACAGCCAAGATTATCAAAGTCATTGACGATATCGCCTTTCAAACCAATCTGCTTGCTTTGAATGCTGCGGTTGAGGCCGCCCGGGCCGGCGAGGCCGGCAAGGGGTTTGCCGTTGTTGCTGAAGAGGTTCGCAACCTTGCCATCCGAAGTGCAGCCGCGGCCAAAGACACCGAAGCGAAGATACAAACTTCCATGCAGCAGTCTCAAAAAGGCTCGGCCATCGCAATAGATGTCAGTAAAAAACTCTCGGAAATTCTAACCCGCTCTGACAAAACCGCTTCACTGGTCCGAGAGATTGCCGCATCCTGCAATGAACAGGCCGGGGGTATCGAACAGATTAATCAAGCTATTTCCCAGATGGAAAATGTTACCCAGCAAAATGCTGCCAATGCAGAGCAATCCGCCTCGTCAGCGGTAGAGCTCAACACCCAGGCTGCCAGTCTAAACAAAACTGTTGAGGATCTGGTTATGCTGGTCGAAAATGCCAAACTAAAAAGTCCATCAGACGAAACTGTAAAACAATAGCCAATTGCCTCTCAATTAAAGCCCGTCGGTCTCCGGCGGGCTTTTTTTATGCCGCCAAGCCCGGCATTCAAACTCACCAGTCAGCATCTTTTATCTTTGCAAGAGATCACAATTTTATTTGTACAAAACCGACTTATTGTATTATATTACAGGGGAATTGGAAGCACATGGTCAATCTGTACAAGAAGATTACATAAAACGAGTTGTCGATGAGTTTATTAATCAATCTGGCGTATTTCGTCGGGCTGGCCCTATACAGCCCGGTGATAATCTATCGGATGGCCGCCCATAAACGGTATCGGGGCGGCTGGGCCCAGCGGCTGGGCAAGATAACCCGCCGGGAGCCAAACAAACCGTGCATCTGGATCCATGCCGTCAGCGTCGGCGAGGTGAACGCGACCCGGACTCTGGTCGACTCATTGGCCACTGCCCTGCCCGACCACGAAATTGTCATCAGCTCAACCACAGATACCGGACTTGCCAGAGCCTGTGCGTTATATGAAAAACAGCGGTCGGTATTCTATTTCCCATTTGACCTGTCCTGGATAATGAAGCGGGCATTTGACCAGTTGCGGCCGAATCTGATTCTGCTGATGGAACTGGAAGTCTGGCCAAACCTGGCAACAATCGCACAGCAGCGAAATATCCCCGTGGTAGTGGTCAACGGCAGAATCAGCGAGCGAAGTTTCCCTAAATACCTGAAACTGCGTAAATTCATAGCCTCAATGTTCCGAAAAGTTTCGCTGGTCCTGGCTCAGACTCAGGAATACGCCGACCGGTTCATTGCCTTAGGCTGTGACCCTTCAAAAGTCATCATCACCAGTTCGCTTAAATATGATACCGCACAAACTGATGTCAACGTACCCGGTGCAGAGCGAATCGCTGAACAAATCAAGCTCGGAACCGGAAGGCTGTGGGTCCTTGGCGGGACGGGTCCCGGCGAAGAACAGATCGGGCTGGAGATTTTTAGCCGCCTGAAGAAGGAAGCCGAATTTGAAGACCTGCATCTGGCGATTATTCCCCGAAAACCAGAGCGTTTCGATGAAGTTGCAGAATTGATTGATAAATCGGGCTTTACTTTTGTGCGGTTCAGCAAGCTGAAACAAAACAACGCCACCGCTGATGGACGGCCTACGGTAATTCTCGGGGACACGATGGGGGATTTGCGAAAGTTCTATGCTCTGGCTTCCGTCGTTTTTGTCGGCCGGACGCTAACACCGATGGGCGGATCGGATATGATGGAATCCGCGGCCATGGGC
>JBHJNC010000239.1:0-7151 GCA_048497675.1 Gimesia maris | reverse complement strand
TCGAATTCCGCATCAATCACATCATCGCCGCCTTTACGCCGCACTTCGCCCTCTTCGGGGGCTCCGGCCGGCTTGTCTTGTGCAGCGCCCTCGGCGGGCTGGCCTTTGGCCTGCTTTTTGGCGGCTTCTTCATACAAAACCTTGCCAAGTTCCTGAGCGGTATTATTGAGCTTTTCCATCGACTTCTTGATGGCATCCCCATCTTCGCCTTTGGCAGCTTCTTTGAGATTATTGACCGCGATTTCAATGTCGCCGCGAACCTTGGCATCCACCTTATCGCCGTATTCTTTCAGCGTCTTTTCGGTCGAATACACAAGCTGGTCGGCCTGGTTCTTCAGGTCCACCACTTCGCGGCGTTTCTTGTCATCTTCAGCATGAGCATCCGCATCACGCTTCATCTTCTCGACTTCGTCTTTGCTCAATCCCGACGACGACTGAATCTTAATCGACTGCTCTTTGCCGGTGCCGAGGTCTTTGGCGGACACATTCAAAATACCATTGGCGTCAATATCAAATGTCACCTCAATCTGAGGCATTCCGCGCGGGGCCGGAGCAATCCCGGCCAGCTGGAACCGACCCAGCGTGCGGTTATCGCGGGCAAATTGCCGCTCGCCCTGCAGGACGTGAATTTCCACGCTGGGCTGATTATCCGCAGCGGTCGAGAACACTTCTTTCTTGCTGGTCGGAATAGTCGTATTCTTCTCAATCAGCTTGGTCATTACCCCGCCGAGCGTCTCAACGCCCAATGACAGCGGCGTCACGTCCAGCAGCAGAATATCTTTCACACCTGCATCGCCGGCCAGAATCGCGCCCTGAATCGCAGCGCCGATAGCCACCACTTCATCCGGGTTAAGACTCTTATTCGGCGTCTTGCCAAAAATATCCTGGGCAATCTGCTGAACTTTCGGGATACGGGTCGAACCGCCGACCATCAGCACTTCATTGACATCCTTGGCTGACAGTTTCGCATCTTTCAATGCCTGCACACAGGGATTTTTCAGCCGTTCAAACACCGGCTCGCAAAGCGCCTCAAACTTACTGCGGGTCATTGTGATATTCAAATGCTTGGGCCCCGAAGCATCCGCCGTAATAAACGGCAGATTCACCGTGGACTCAACCTGCTGGCTCAATTCGCATTTGCACTTTTCGGCCGCTTCTTTAAGACGCTGAAGCGCCATCGGATCATTGCGGAGGTCAATGCCCTCTTTTTTCTTGAATTCGTCGGCCAGATAGTGAATCAGCACTTCATCCAGATCGTCGCCGCCAAGATGCGTATCGCCGTTGGTGCTGAGCACTTCAAAGACGTTATCGCCGATATCCAGAATCGAAATATCGAATGTGCCGCCGCCGAAGTCAAACACGGCAACTTTTTCATTTTTCTTCTTTTCCGTGCCGTATGCCAATGCCGCCGCGGTCGGTTCATTGATAATACGCACCACATCCAAACCCGCAATCGTGCCGGCGTCTTTGGTTGCCTGACGCTGCGAGTCATTGAAGTACGCCGGAACGGTAATCACTGCCTTTTCGATTTTCTCGCCGAGGTAATCTTCGGCGGTCTTTTTCAGGTCTTGCAGAATCATCGCCGAGATTTCCGGCGGAGTATATTCTTTATTGCGAATATCAACCTTGACCAGCTCTTCCTGCCCGCCGGTAATCTTATACGGAACCATCTTTTCTTCACTGGCTACTTCGCGGTGCCGGCGACCCATAAACCGCTTGATCGAAAACACGGTATTGGTGGGATTGGTCACCTGCTGGTGCTTGGCGGTCTGCCCGACCATACGCTCGCCTTTGTCGGTAAAACCGACCACCGACGGCGTCAGCCGCGATCCGCTGGCGTTAATCAGCACCTTCGGGGCTGAGCCTTCCATTACCGATACCACCGAGTTGGTCGTACCTAAGTCTATGCCTATAATTTTTGCCATTGTCTGCTCCTATATCTAAGGGCTGCAAGTTATTGTTTTCAATGTTATCGGACTGACACATATTGCATGCCGACCCGTATAAAAGGAATGTGCAACCCTCGTGCCAGAGGCCTAAAATAATTATAAGTCGTTTTATTATTTAAACTTGTGAATCTATCAAGAGATGACTTTATGCCATTATGGCAGAACCCAGGAACCCCAGTTGGCAAAAATACAGCCCCCTTAAATCACCCGCTGTTCCAGCTCCAGTTCGACCCCCATCGCCTCCCGCACGGTCTTACGGATAAACTCAATCAGCTCCAGCACATCGCTGCCGGTCGCCTTGCCATTGTGATTGACAATAAATCCCCCATGTTTGGTCGAGACCATCGCCCCGCCGACCGTCTTGCCTTTTAAGCCCAGCTGCTCGACCATCTGCCCGACAAACCGTCCCGGCGGCCGCTTAAACACACTGCCCGCATTGGGAATATCCCACGGCTGTTTCGCTCTGCGCTCGGCCTGAGCAGCCAGCATCTTGTTCTGGATTTCCTCCCGGCGGCCGCCCGGCAACGTCAGTTTGACCTCCGAAATAATCAAATCCGGCCGGTCAAAGAAAAAACTTGTCCGATACCCAAACATCAAATCCTTCCCGCTCCGCGTCTTGAACACATGCTCGGCCGGGTCATAAAAACTGACAGAATTCACATAATCGCCGAACGACACATCATTCGCTCCGGCATTCATAAAAACCGCCCCACCCACACTGCCCGGAATATCGTAATACAGCTCCAGCCCCGCAAGCCCGTGCTCCAGTGCCGCCTCGCTAAGTGTCTTTAGCGACAGCCCCGCCAGCGCGGTAACCGCAGCCCCCTCGACCTTAAAAGCCGAGTACGGCTGGCCGAAGATGACAAAATCCACATCGTCATAGTATGCCCGCGCCAGAATCACATTGTACCCCCCGCCGAGAATAACCTTGTCCCGCGTATCATCCCCAAACAGGGTAGCGATATCCTCCGGCGTTTCCGGAAAAAACACACGCGACCCAACGGCCTTAATCCGGTACGAGTTGTGAGCGGTCAAATCATAATCACGATAAAATTTCATATAACGCCTAACTTGAGAAAAAGCTTATTTTCGGCCTCAGATTATAAAAACCCCATCCAGCCAATGCAAATACATTCCACCTCACAAAAAATACGCCACATTGATGGATTTCGACGAAAACCGGATATAGAATAATATTTTCTTTCCCCTAAGCCGGCGAATTTAGTAAAATTTAGGAATCGCTGACCAAAGATATATTAGTACTCCCAAAACGTAAACGTCTAAGTGAATGATATCAATTTATAATGAGTAGCTCGACAAAACCTGAACTTCTGGCTCCGGCCGGTACGCTCGAAAAGCTTAAGTGGGCAGTAGCCTACGGGGCGGATGCGGTTTATTTCGGCCTGGAATTCGGCTCACTGCGGAGCTTTGCCGGCAATTTTACCCTCGACGAGGCCCAAGAGGGTCTGCGTTACCTGCACCAGCAAGGCAAAAAAGGGTATGTCACGCTGAATATCTTCCCCTTCAGCGACGAGGTGGATCGATTGGTCCAGCTCGCCCGCACGCTGGATGCGATGGGGGCGGATGCCTTTATCGTTGCCGATCTGGGAGTGCTGGCGGCCTTGCGAAACGCCAAACTGAACGCCGCCCTGCACATCAGCACTCAGGCCAACACCACCAGCGCCCAGACCGCCCTCGAATACGCCCGGCTGGGGGCGTGCCGGGTCAATCTGGCACGGGAACTGTCGCTGCCGCAGATCGAAACCATCTGCCGGCAGACCCGCGGCCAAATCGAGACGGAGGTCTTCATCCATGGGACGGTGTGCTTTTCGTACTCCGGCCGGTGTGCCATCAGTGATTATCTGACTGGCAGCCGCGCCAACCGGGGCGAATGCAAGCATCCCTGCCGCTGGCGATACGCCCTGGTCGAGGAAACCCGCCCCGGCCAATATATGCCGGTGATGGAAGACCCGCGCGGGCTGTACCTGTTCAACAGCAAAGAGCTGGCATTATTCGAGCACCTCCCGGCCCTGCAGGCGATGGGGGTAACATCCTTCAAAATCGAAGGGCGGATGAAGTCGATTCACTATGTCGCCTCCGTGGTCAGTCTGTACCGGCAGATTCTGGACGGCAAGTCGTTTACCCGGCAGGAAGCATTAGCATGGCTGTCGCGCGTGCCCAGCCGCGGCTATAGCGCCGGATTTATCAAAGGCAGCATCACGCCGGACGATTACGAATGGTTTCGCAGCAGCTCCGAAGGCAATAGCCTCTTTGTCGGCGAGGTCGAGACACAATCTGCCCAACAGGATTGCGTGGTTCGTGTCCGCAACACCATCCGCGCCGGCCAAACACTGGAAGTTCTGACCCCCGACGGCACGCTGTCTTCCCTGACTCTGCCTGACCTGCTGGAAACAACCGACGGCCGACAGATTGGCGCCGCCAACAACGAACAGCGGCTCTGCCTGCACGTTCCCCTGCCGCCTTTTACCATCCTGCGAGCCGTGCAATCACCATCCTGCCAATAAATCTCTAACATTTGTTGCTCCGCACTGTCGGCAATCACGCACTCAACCGCTTCATCGCCTGTTATTTACTTCCAATGTTCCATTTTCAATTTTCTATTTTTTGCCACAAAGGACACTGAGAAACTCAAAGATCAATTGTTTAGATCGTCACGTTCAATTTTTATTTGCGCCGTTTCTGTCTGATAAGGTGTCTACACCTTATTAGCTCTCATACTGGAGTTGAGGATAGTTTTTATACCGAATAACAGGTACTAATTGGGGCAGGATTATCCTTGCAAGCGGATGGGGTTTGGGTACAATTGTCGGCTATGATGACCGAAACCACAGCAAGTAAGACCGTTCCGCTGACGCGGATTCAAAGCCTGATCGGGCGGCTGATGCTGCAATCCAAGCAGACCAAGGCCAACGGGTATATGACCGTCAGCGTGGATTTAACCGAGTTGACAGAAATGCGGCGGGAATACTGCCGGAAAGCCCGTGTGCGGGCGACAACCAATGACTTTTTCATCCTGGCGATGGCGCGGGCGACGGCGAAATACCCGATGCTGGCGGCGACCCTTGATGAAGAACGGGATAACCTGGTTGTCAGCAAAGCCATCGGGATTGGGTTTGCCGTGGCCGCTCCGCAGGGGCTGGTAGTGCCGGTCTTGCAGGATATGGGCCATAAAACGCTGATTCAGACGGCCGCCGAGAGCGAAATTCTGCTGTCGAAGGCGCGGTCGAATAAGCTGGAGCCGGACGATTTTGACGGGGCGAATGTGGTGTTGACCGGGTTGGGGATGTTCGGGGTACATCAGTTTTACGCGATCTCTCCGCCGTCAGCAACGGCGATTGTCTCGATTGGACTGATTGAAGACAGGCTGGTGGTCAAAGACGACGAGCTTCGCACCCGCAAGATGATGGATGTGTCGCTGGCGTACGACGGGCAGATTGTGGATGAATTTTACGCGGCCCAGTTTTTGCGGCATATCGCCGACCAGCTCGAAGACCCGTGGACACTGACACGGTAAAGACAAAATAAACTCGCCGATTATTAGCTATAACTTGGTGTTCTTTTTGCCCTTATATTTAATCAAATGGACACAGTTGCCTCTCTGATTATATTCGACTATATCCATATAGGCACGTATCAGCAGAACGCCGCGGCCCTCGGTTTTATAGAGATTTTCATCCTGTCTGGGGTCGGGCAGTGCCTCGGGGTTAAAGCCGCTGCCCTGGTCAGCAATGGAGATGTCGAACTTTTCCGGACTAATCAACACCTCCACCGTCACCGTTTTTGAAGGGTCGGACTGGTTGCCATGCCGGACGGCGTTGGTTAAGGCTTCTTCCAAGGACAGGTGAATTGCGAAAATATCCTCTTCGGCATACCCATATTGCTTGACTTGCTCTAAAAGTTGTCTACAGACCCGCCCGACCGCGTCGGTCGTGCTTGGCAGCACCAGTGATTGCGTGTAGACCACCTTTGAGTGCATCGTTTTGAAGCGCCTTTCAGAGATAACAAGTCGTTAAATAAATAATGCCTTATAAACCATCCAAAGCAGATTCACGCTCAGAAAAAATCGCAAACACCTTGTCCAAGCGGGTAATCTTGAAAATATCGAGAATCTTGCCGTCAATACTGCAAAGCCGTAATTGTCCATCCGTTTGAAGTACTTTTCGGTTGATGCGAATCAGCAAGCCCAATACGGAACTGGTCAGGAATTGTACATTTGAAAAGTCAATCAGCAGCCGGATGCCCTTATTCTGCTCAATTAAGGGCATAAAGGTCTTTTCCAGCGATTGAATCTGGTCTTCGTCCAAGATTTTGGAGTCCGTTGGTACAGCAACGACAACACCATTTATATATTCTATGCTCAGATTTGGATTCGTTCGATCCATTATGAGTCTCTCCTGTTAATCATAATCACGGCAAAATCCTATCAAATCCCGCCTGTCTGTCAAGGAACAAGTGCTAAAATAACCTATTATTTTGCTATTTCTTGATTATGTATATATATTTACAAATATATAAAATATTTATCGATACAATATAAGCTTATTTTTTATATGGCTTTACATGTTTCCTTATCGGTTTTTCTGTCTTGTTTCTAAGAGAGTAAATAATAGACATATCTTTAAAAGAATTTATAATTTTCGACAATATTTCTCTTGCAACTCTACATCTTTTTATTGATAATAACACTCTACAATAACCTTTGACCGTAAATTAATAACCTTAGTACTGTTCAGGAGGTCTGAAAATGAAAATCAGCAGATCAACCGGTTATGCATTGATAGCTGTTGGCTACGTTGCGATGAATTACAAAGAGGGTGCTGTTTTAGCAGCCCGTATCTCCAAAGAATACGGCATTCCGCTGGAATACCTGCTCAAAATCCTTCAGCAATTGGTTCGTGCCAATGTCCTCCGCAGCAAACGCGGCCCTCGCGGCGGCTTTTTCCTGGCTCGTCCGGCCGAAAGCATCACCCTGCTTGAGATTATTGAGGCAGTAGACGGCCCCTTGCATGGTCATCTGCACCTGGCGGAGCAGACTCACAATGCCTCTTTCAGCATGAAAATGGAAGAGATCTGCCGCAAGGCCACTGATGAAGTCCGCGTGATTTACGAAAAAGCCCGTCTGAGCAAGATGCTCGGGCTGGAATAAGCGGGATATCGAAATTCATCAACAAGTCCGATAAT
>JBHJNC010000238.1:0-5110 GCA_048497675.1 Gimesia maris | reverse complement strand
CTGGCCGGCCTTTGACCCGGCTTTGACCAAAGAAAAAGAGGTTGAAATCGCCGTGCAGGTCTTGGGCAAGATTAAGGACAAGATTGTTATTCCGGCCGACGCGAGCGAGGCGGATATGGAAAAAGTCGCCTTAGCCAGCGAAAAAGTCCAGGCCGCACTGGGCGGCAAGACCCCCAAGAAAGTGATTGTCATCAAAGGACGACTGGTCAATATTGTCGTATAAGTGAAAAATTAAATATCAAATATTAAAAACCAAAACTACAGATTAAAGATAAAGATTAGATGACCTGTTTCGCTGTTATACCGCTTGTAATCTTGATATTTTCATTTTGATTTTTAGAGGAACCCTTAATTTAACAAAAAAGGGAAAGACATCCATTACATGGTGATGGGGACAAAATAATAGGTGGCTGTTCCGAATGGCGGTTGCTTAAGCGGCATAGGCTTTCCTCCTTTCGTGGCTGTCCCTTATTTTAGTCCCCTATTTTAATGGAACCATGGATAAGCACAGAATTATGAACGCCAAATGTACCAAAGAGTTATTGCGAAAGGTGAGTATGATGGAAAAACTATTTTGGGGGTTATGGGTTGCTGTCATTTCTTCGATGGGATGGGCTCTGGATCAGACGTCAACACCAAACTGGCAAATAGAAACGGAAGATACGCGGGTCACGATTGCGGTGACCAATCATCGTCCCGTCATCTGCGAACTTAAGAATACCAAGAATGGATGGAATTGGATGAAGAGTTTTTCGGCGATGCCCTTTCCGGAAAAAGTCCAGATGGGCGACACCGTTTACCAGCCGGACTGGAAGTACAAAGAGGCCTGCATGGAAAATAAAGATAGTACAAAACTTACGCTGCGTTTTTTCAGCACCACGCCAGTGCTGGAATTGGAATCGGTATGGTTGGCATACCCCGGAGTGGGGCCGGTGGAAAATTTTGTTTCCATCAAAAATAACTCAGGGAGCAGTATTACGTTTCAAAACGCGGACATTATTTCTGCAACTATTCATGTGACGGCAGATTCGCCGGTCAGCCTCTGGCGCTTCAATAAGGGCAAGTATCTGGCTCGCCAAAATCCCAATGACCGACCGGTGGTAAAGACCACGGCCATGGATCCGAATGGCACGATATCCAGTTTTCTTTCAAATGATTGCGCGGATGGTGGTAATGGAAATAATAGTGATCTGCCTTTTCAGGTATTGGATGTGGGTTCAAAACACGGGCTTTATATCGGCTACGAGTGGAGTTTCGGTGTTTTTAAGAATCAAACCGGTTCTGATCCGCTTACGATCCATTATACCTCCTATTTGTGGGACACCTCCTGTGTGACCCAGGCCCAGGGAAAGGTATTGCATGTCCCGGCGGTTTTCTTGGGAGCCTATATGGGTGATGTGGATGACGGCAGCAATAAAATGAAACGCTGGTTTTGGAATCATAAGATTACGCCCACGTTGAAAAACGATCCGAATGAACCCCTCATTGAATATTGCATCCCCGGCAATGAATCCCAACTGGTGGACTACTATAAAAAATATCCCGTGGCCGAATGGGGCGCGGAATTGGGGAAAATTGATATCGACTGGATGGATGGTGCGGGTAACGACTGGACCAAAGGTGATTTTAAACGATATGCCTATTGGCAGCCTGATCCCGCAAAATGGCCCCACGGTATGACCGCCGGAGATATTGTTCACCGTCAGAAGCAAAACTTTCACTGTACATGAATAACACGTATGAATGGGCGGATATCAGCACCCCGGAAGGAAGAGACAAACAAAAAAACGGGCTCTTGACGCGGTACGACAACTGGCACTACGACTACTGGCGAAGTGATTTTGTGGTGGAAGAACCCTATAATTATCTCAGCCACGAAGGTTTTCTGGAAATCCTCGACTATATGATTTCCCAAAGACCCGGTTTCCGATATGAACATTGCGCCGGCGGGGGCTTGCTTAAGGATTTTACCACCTTGCAACGAATCAATGTTTTTACCAATGAAGATTCAGGGGGCGCGGATTGTCACCGGGAATCCTATTATTCCGTTTCTTATATGATAAACCCGGTTCAGATTAAAACGGACGTGGGAATGAATCTGGGGCCTCATGGAGAAGTGGCCAAAGGCACCGGGTTTAATCAGCCGGGCGTGATCCATGATTCCCCTGAATGGGTGAACTATGTTTTACGAACAGGTTTTATGGGAGCCAATATGGCCACCAACTGGTGTGACTATACTCACAATCAGATAGAAGGCGTAAAAAAACATTGGCCCTTATACAAAACGAAACAACAACCGATTCTTAGGGGGGCAAAGGTAGGTGATGTTCCCGCCGATGTATATCACATACTCCCGATCCCCGATGGTACCAATTGGGACGGAATGGAATATTTCAATACCTCTTTGAACCGGGGGTCTGTTCTGCTTTTCAAGCCTTCTGAGACCGCTCCCGACGCCAAAGTAATTCGATTAAAAGGCCTCGACCGAAAAGCCACATACACCATCACGTTTCAGGACCGGCCGGAACAAAATACAAAAATGACGGGGGCTGAACTCATGGATCATGGTATTGAGGTCAAAGGGATGAGCGGCAATTATGCCTCAGAAATCCTATGGATTAATTGATTGTGTAGCCGGGTAGGATGGGCAAATTTTTGTAGGGTGGGCTGTGCCCACGCGGAATTGCGACAACTTTTTTTCTGATGTGATGAATTGCTCTTTGACAAAAAAATATCTACGGCGCGAAGGCTGACGCGCCGATTTGCGGGAGAAGTAAAAGGCTCAGGTATGCTCTATTGAAAAGTTGAAGTTATGTGTCGCCCCGCTGGGGCTTGTATTTTTTTGGGGGCCGTGTTCCGGCGGTTTCCACCGCCGGCTACTTTATGTCGTCCCTCCGGGACTAAAGAATGCTGGGTCGGGTGCGCTGTTGTCCATTCGGGACGATTTTCTACCTGCTTTCAGTGAACTCTTTAATTTTTGATTTGTATTTTTGAGATTTTCAGTTTGATTTTTAATTTTTCTTTTACGATTCAAACCGCTGCTTTTCTTTTTTGTGCAGGAGGGTCCAGGCCTCGCGTTTGAAAAACCAGCCCAAGCCTGCTGCGCGAATCATCCAGTCCAGTGCGGTTGCCAGCCAGACACCTGCCAGACCCCATCCGAACGTATACGCCATCAGCCAGACCCCGCCCAACCGGCATATCAGCATACTGATAAAGCTAACGTACATCGGGGAACGGGTGTCCCCCGCTCCGCGCAGCGCACCAATAAATACAAAGGTGATCGCCAAAAACGGCATCTCGATTGCCGCAAGGCGAGTGGCCATTCCGGCCAGCTGAACCACCTCCGGCGTTGCGCCGAATAAGCGGGCCGCTTGAGGCCCAAAAAGAAGGAAGATGCAGCAAATCCCCGCCATGACCATGCTGACAGCGGTAATGACTTTATAGACCGCAATACGGGCCACCCGGTGGCGACCAGCGCCAATCGCCTGACCTGTTACCGTGGTCACGGCGACAGCCAATCCCCAAATCGGCATAATCACCAGATTTTCAATCTGCAGGGCAACCTGATGCGCCGCAAGAACCGTCGTACCCAGGTGGGCCACCATCTTCATAAACAGCATATAATAAAGCGATGTCAGCCCCCTTTCCATATACGCCGGCCAGAACAGATACCACAGCCGCCCGAGAACATCACGCGTGATTTTCACAAAATGCTCGGTCCGCAGATGAAGGCCTTTGGCGCTGATTAAAAAACCCATCGAAAAAATAATCCCGACGGTGCGGGCAATCACCGTCCCCCACGCCACGCCAAAAAAGCCCAGCTTGGGCGCGCCGATTCCAAAGGCAAGCATAATACTGGCGACAATGTTGACGATATTCATCATTCCAGTAATCAACATGGGACGTGTCGTATCGCCTTTGGCCCGCAGCATCCCATTGCACACCATCATCGGCAGGCCGGACAAACAGGAAATCAAGAGAATCCGCAAATAGCGGGCGGCATCCGGCAGCACCTCCTGGCTGGCTCCGAAAAAAACCATAATCGGTCCGGCAAATGGACTTGCCAGAGCAAACAGGAATAAGGCCATCAAAAAAGCAACGATCATCGCGCACCCGGCGTGCCTGCGGGCGGTCTCAAAGGCAAGCTCCCCCCAGCTTCGGGCAACAATGGAAGTCGAACAGATCGATAACGCAATAAAAGGTGCATTGACAATGAACATCAATATCCCTGACAGAGCCGCCGCGGCAAGATAATTTTCGTTATGGAGTCGGCCGACAATAATCGTGTCACTGATAAACACCAGCGAATAGAGGCTGTTTTCAACCATTGACGGCATCGACAAGCTGGCCAGTGTCTTATTCAAATCCCGCAGGCGAAGATTAATCCTGCCGGGCCGATTTTCTTGCGGTTTTATCATTTTGTGCTTTACGTATCGCGTAACTTTGCCAAAAAAGGACATTGTATTCCCACAATAAAACTAAACAATAAAAAAATTTGTTTTTTCCACGGCGGTTTTGCGTGAATCCTCAGGAATTGGAGCGGAAATAACTTGACATCCGCCGTGTGCTCTGGTACGAATACGATGTTCGTAAAGGCTTTATTTATGGAGATTTCCGGTGAAAAGAGTAAAACAGATAACGGCATTATACATCATCATGTCAGGTTTGGCCGCAGTACTGCTAAACGGCTGCGGGGACAATCCTCAGGATGCGGCAGTCAAACAGCTGCAGCGGGATACCGCCGCAGCGATTGAACAGCTTACCAAAGACAGCGATCTGTCGGCGGCCAATGACCGCATGCGGTCGATTTTGACCGGGGCCAGAACGCTCGGTTCCAAAGCCGATGCTTCCTTTCTGGCTGCAGCGGATATGCAGTCGGCACAGGCCCAGATTCAGCGGGCAAGTCTGCCGCTGAGTAAGGCAAAAATAAACGAACAGATTGAATATCTGGTTCAGAATCTAAAGCTGCTGGCGGATTTAGCCTCTCAGTCCCAGCGGACGGATTCGCTGATTGCAATGATTGATGCAGATGCCGCTGCGCTGCAGAAATGGATTGGTTCTGCCGAAGACCCCAATACTCTCAAGGGCAAGATTTCGTTGGCACAATCGC
>JBHJNC010000237.1:0-3066 GCA_048497675.1 Gimesia maris | reverse complement strand
ATGTGCCGCATATCATCAGTTGGGCCGATACCGAACGGGATTTGTCGGCCTGGTTGGGCAATGCGATGCAGTCGAATGCCTTGCATGAAGTGTACCGCATCGAAAAACTGGTCAAGCAGACCTGTGATGAGCAATTGCTGGCCGACTGGCGCAAATTGCAGACCTCCGACCATTTTTATTATATGTGTACCAAGTATTTTGCCGATGGCGACGTGCATAAGTATTTCAATCCTTATGATTCGCCGTATGATTCCTATATCAATTATATGAACGTGCTTAACAATCTGAAGTCCCGTTGCGAACAAACGCTGGGACTTGAACCCACACCGGATGTAAAACTGTAATTTAGGCTGATACAGTCAATCGGACATAAACGGATATATTGGATTTATGGCAAAGACAAATAACCATATGCGGGGCGAACACCTTTTTTATGATCTAAAGGATAGTACGCCTGAACAGCTGATCGAAAAGGAATGGCTTTTGACCAATAGCCGGGCCGGATTTGCCTCCGGTACCCTTGCCGGGTGCAACACACGCCGATACCATGCGATGCTGATTGGCTCTGCCAATCCGCCGGCGAACCGCATTAAGGCGCTGGCTAATTGTTTTGAGACGATTCATCTCGCTGAAAAAGAGTTTTCATTCAGCTGCTTTGAATTTGAAAATGCCTTCCATCCCCGCGGATTTCAATATCTGCAGTCGTTTCGCAGCGATATCGGTGTGCACTGGGATTATGATCTGGAATTTGCCAGGATAACCCGCTCGCTGTATCTGCTGCCGGACAGCGATGTTGCCGCGATTGTTTATACCTTTTCTGCGGTTACTCAATCCTTCGATTTTGCCGTTCGTCCCTTTGCGGGTCTTTTGGATTTTCATCATTTGCAGAACGGCTCTGCGCATCTGTATTCGTTGTGGAATGATCAGGAAATAACCGTACAGACCGATAATGACCATTTTGGTAAACTGCTCCTGCACTGTGATATGATGCGATTCGAGCAGCAGCCTCAGTGGTGGCATCGTTTCTACTATCGGCAGGAACGGCGGCGGGGGCAGGATTGCTTTGAAGATCTCTGGTCGCCGGGCGTATTTAAAAGGCGTGTCGAAAAGCCGTGCCAGGTGGTAATGTGGGCCGGTTCGCAGGTTCTGCCGAATTGAATAATCCCCTCGAGCAATTGGATATAGATGTGGTTTTGGATAGTCTGAAACTGCGTCAAAAAGAATCACTCAAAAATGCCCCTCCGGACCAGCCGATTCAGCAGCAGCTTTATAAGGCATCCGCGCAGTTTCTGGTTGAGCGGAACCTCAATGACCGTCCGACGCCGACAATTATTGCCGGTTACCCCTGGTTTGTCGATTGGGGGCGGGATACATTTATTTCACTGGAAGGACTTTGCTTGTGCACCGGCCGTTACCAGTTTGCTTCCGGCGTCCTTCAGACCTTTGCACGGGCGGTCAGTGAAGGGATGATTCCGAATCGTTTTGATGATTATGGTCATGCTGCACATTATAACAGCGTGGATGCATCACTTTGGTTTGTCCATGCCGCGTTTGCGTATCTGAGGGCGACAAACGACCGTCAGACATTCAGCGGCAAACTGCTGCCTGCGGTGCGATGGATTGTTGACTCGTACCGCCGGGGCACGCGGTTTGATATCTGTGCCGACCATGACAGTTTGATCACCGCCGGCAACCCGGAAACGCAATTGACCTGGATGGATGCCAAATGCAACGGTGTTACGTTCACGCCGCGTTACGGCAAGGCGGTCGAAATTAACGCGTTATGGTACAATGCTCTTCGCAATTTAGAGCAGTATCATCAGGACAAAAATATTGAGCAGGCCTCGTTCTATCATGACCTCGCCGAAGAAGTTTACGGCCATTTCGCCAAGCTGTTCTGGAATGAAAAAACCGGATGTCTCTATGACTGCGTGTTGCCGGACGGTACATGCGATGGAAGCATCCGTCCCAACCAGATTTTTGCGGTCAGCCTCCCGTATTCCCCATTAGCTCCCGCACAGCAGAAATCGGTCGTCCAGGTCGTTCATGACCATTTGTTGACACTGTATGGGCTGCGAACGCTCAGTCCTACAGACAGCCGCTACAAACCCCGTTACGAGGGTAATCCGTTTGAACGGGATTCCGCATACCATCAGGGTACCGTCTGGCCGTGGCTGATGGGGCCTTTTGTTGAAGCCTATCTGAGAATCAATGGTTTCAGTGCCGAGTCAAAACAGCAGTGCAGCGTCTTCCTCAGCCCGCTAATCCGGCATTTAACCGAAGAAGGCTGCCTTGGTACGCTTTGCGAGATATTTGACGGTGACCCGCCCCAAAAACCCAAAGGCTGCTTTGCCCAGGCCTGGTCGGTTGCTGAAGTTCTGCGAGCTTGGATGTTGATTAATAAACAATAAAAATCTGCCTGCGGAAGATTATGAAACGTGCGATAGGGAAACCGGTTTATTCCGAGAATCCGGCTATAGCACGCGCAGTGATGGACATTAAGGGGGAAAAACGGCTGTTGAGCAAACGCCTTTGTCTCCGGCAGTGGAAGATGGCCCGGATTATTATCAAACGATTTACCTCGGATAACCATAAGGGGAAGCATATTGGAGAAAACGGATCCGAATACAAGTAAATGTTATGCTAACAATTAGGGGTATAGCAGCGGCAACTCCCCAACCTCTGAGACGTTAATAAAAAAGGGGTCCCAAAGCAGACGTTTTGGTAAAGAAATTACAGAGATAGTCCTCAATTTATGGATAACTTTGGAAAGCAGCGACTTAAATTACCTATTTTTACTTGCCTGCACGGTGTTTGATTTGGTATAATAATTGCAACTTCCGGAAAAGAAATTCAGTAATTGGACGGCTGGGTGGAGAAAACAAGACAATTTAAATACATAATAATGACCCATTGAACGACAGGTGAAACTGGCGGCAGTGGGTTTTTGTATAAAAAAACGAAAATTTTTAATTTTTTCTTTCGAGTCTAAGGTTTAGGCCGGGAAGAATAGGTTGGGAGAATGATGAATGAAATGTAAAATGATTTTGCCGGCAATTTTATGTG
>JBHJNC010000236.1:0-2448 GCA_048497675.1 Gimesia maris | reverse complement strand
AATATTAAATTTGTTTGGTTTACCCGTCGATTCCTCGGGGTCGAGAGGTGTTTTTTGCGCGATGGCCAGCAGATATTCACCGGCTTTATCAGAGCCAATGCTAGCCATGGAACGCAAAGCATTTTGTTTGACAATCTCGGCGGGACTGTTGTTGTGGATATCCATGAGCGCATCAATTAGGTTGGGGTCTTTTGTAAAACCAGCCACCCAAACATATATTGTTAGAGCAGGTTCAGATGTGTTGGGGTCTTTAATGTTCCGAGCAATCAAGTTGGTAGCGTTGCCCCCAAGCATTTCTGTCTGATCAATAATGGAGCGAGCTAACTTCTCGCTTTCATCTGACTCCTTTGACTTGCTGATATCGATATAGAGCTGAATATCTTGATTTAGCTTTATTAGTAAATCGGTATCTGATGCGGTCGCTTGGGGTACGAAGACGATAAGACACAATATAATTAAGATCGTAAACATAAATTTTTTCATAACAACTCCTGTTCTGAAGAAGAGAAATTCGTCTTTAATTATTTTATCAATCCGGCTCTGCCGCATTTACCGCCTGCTTAAAGATATCCATTAAATTGAGTTCATTTGCCCATTTTTTCAAATCAGCCATATCTAACTGATTTTTCTGCACACTCAGCAGGCCGAGAATATCATTCCATTGCTTCTCGGATACAAAGCCGCCCTGACGATACCAATCCAATTTCAGCAAGATAATATCTTCCGGGCAGACTGCCCACACCATTTTATCTGAAACCGAGGGCATAGGGACATATTTACGCCGGAGTAATAATCGTTTTTGAAAGGCGGTTTCATTCGTGATGAATACATCGATTTTGAATGCGGTTGCGATATGAATTGCATTAAAGCTGCTCCGCATGGAAAGAGCCTGTTCGATGGCAGGTTGACTCACATAAAAATCACCTGAAAGAAGTTGAATCAGCTGCTTTGAAACAGTCAAAGAAAACGGCTCAACGGCAACATCAGCATCTTCCGTAAAACGCACTTTTCCATAGATGGAGCTGGCGACCGAACCGCCGATGGCGTAGGCAATCCCGACCTGCTCTAAGATGTCGAGGAAGACTGCCAAAGCGTTCATCTCACTTTGGAAGCTGGCTGGCTCGCTGTTTGCCATAGACCTCCTCAAATAAAGCGGTTCCGAGATGCTGACGTTTCCAGAGCCATTCAAGCTCGTCTTCAGTTGCCTTCGGATATCGCATCTTTAGTCCCGCGATTGCCAGCTCCTGCCCCATCTTATACGCCGAAAACACCCGCATCAATTTCTCTGTCGGCGACATTTTCCGGTAGAGTTCGATGACGAGTTTTTCGGCTTCCGGGCTGGTATCTTTGGGGAGCATATTACGGATTCAGTTCCGCGTCTTTTTGCAGGACTTTGTCGGTCTGGTCTTTGCGGAATTTGTCGAATTTTTTGGCCAGAGTTTCATCGCTGAGCGCCAGAATCTGCACGGCATAGACCGCGGCATTCTTGGCGCCGGCCTTGCCGATGGCCATCGTGCCGACGGGCATTCCGGGCGGCATCTGCACGGTGCTAAGCAGGGCGTCCAGACCGTTGGGGCCTTCGGCCGCCTGCATCGGCACGCCGATAATCGGCAGGGTGGTATGAGCGGCCATCGCCCCTGCCAGGTGGGCGGCCATCCCCGCGGCGGCAATGATGATTTTCACGCCGTTGTCTTTGGCTTTCTCGGCGAATTCCGCCGACTGCATCGGTGTGCGGTGTGCCGACAAAATCCGTACGATCGGGTCGATGTCAAAGGCTTTCAATTGGTCGATGCAGGCTTGCATCGTTGGCAAATCGCTGTCGGAACCCATTAATATTGCTACTGAAGATTTTTTGCTGGCCATTGTTTTTCCTCACTGAAAAAAGTACAATATAGTAAAGAATTAAGGGTATTTATTCTGCCCTAACTATATACGCAATACCGATTTGTTTCAAGGGAAAAGACCATGATTATACGCAAGCCCGCTGTGGCCGGACAATTTTACCCCGACAGCCGACAGGAGTGCCTGGAGGAAATCGCCGAGTGCCTGCCTAAGAGTATCAAGGGCCAATTGCCTGCCCATATTACCGCCGGGATTGTTCCCCACGCCGGATGGGTATTTTCCGGCAGTCTGGCGGCGATGGTTTTTGCGGCGATAAAACAGATCAATCAAGAGGTAGATACGTTTGTTTTCTTTGGAGCCGCTCACCGCTGTGCGGATGATGCGCCGGTGATATTTCCCGATGGCCAGTGGGAAACGCCGCTGGGCAAAATCGACATCGACCAGGCACTTACAGATGAATTAGTCGCCTTAGGCGCTATGCCCGATGTGCAGGCCCATCGCTACGAACATTCTATCGAGGTGCAGATTCCCTTTGTCCAGCATTTGTTCCCCGGTGCGGAGATGGTTGCAATCATTATGCCGCCTGCCGGCAATCGGTATGAATGT
>JBHJNC010000235.1:0-7807 GCA_048497675.1 Gimesia maris | reverse complement strand
TAGAAGAAATTTCAATTTTCCATTTTCAATTTTCAATTTGAAATTATTCATGAATTAGGAAAGGAGAAATTTGATGTGGAATTATAAAACAGAAATGATGGGATGGATTTTCTTTTCTATATTTCCGCTTTTAGGGCTGGCAGCTTGTTTGCTTTTTTCAGCCCCATTGATATTTGGGACAATTGTTATTGTCTTATTATGCTATTTACTTTTGCGACTTAGAAAGAAGAAATAAAAAAGAATGAAGTTTTTTGAGATTGTAAAAGCCCGCTGGCCTGAAGTGCTGGTGGTTGTTTGTTTTCAGGCCAGCTGTCTGTTCCTGATAAAGGATATCGGCATAATCAATACCCAGCCTGAAGAGTACTCGTTTCGTGTCTTTCTGCTTGGCGTCGGTCTTGCGGCGTTCAGTATCATCAGCCAGATGATGCTGTGGGGATTTCTGCGGACTACGGCGGTCAGTGGGACTTCTGCAGTACAGCCCGGAACACTGCTGGTGGTTGGGCGGGAGTATTTCTGGAAATTGTTTGTTGTGCAAATCATATTATGGTTTGCCCTGGCGGTAATTGCTTCCGTGCAGCAGGTTACAGTGAGCTATATTTTGTATAAGAAGTTTATTCCGGATGTTATCCCAAGCTGGCTTGAAATCATACCGGTAATTATTGGCGGTATTATTCTGATTAAGCCCATTTATTTTATGCCTGCGATAATGCTGGTAGGCGATTTGAATATGATTGAGGCGTTTCGCTATCTGCGGCAGCTGGATTTGTTCCGGATGGGACGGTTTTTGCCGCTGGCGATTGGGATTACTCTGCTGACCGGGGCTGTTGAATTTCTTTCGGCATCCGTGCACCGCACAAATATCTTTTTCTATCCTGTTTCAATCTTGCAGGCAGTTGTGATAGCAGGAGGATTGTTTGTGATTTTTTTATCTGCGGTGATCGAATTGTGTAAGCTCAAGCCCAAGTCGCCGGAGAAAGAATCTGAAAATGAACAGGCGGATATATGATTGATTTTCGAGGACGATTTATCGTATTGGACGGCCCCGACGGCTGCGGCAAGACGACGCAGCAAAAGCTGCTGTCGGCGTGGATTGCTCAGCAGGGGGCCGAAGTGGTCTGCTTCCGCGACCCGGGAACGACCTCGATTGGTGAGCAAATCCGTACGGTACTGCTCAGTCCGGATAATACCGGGATGGGTGACAATGTAGAAGTTTTGCTCTATATGGCCGCCCGTGCACAGCTTTGGAAAGAGTGCATCGATACTGCCTTAAAGCAGGGCAAGTGTGTCTTGATGGATCGATGGCTGTCGAGTACCTGCGCGTATCAGGGCTGTGCGGGGGGATTTGGGGTTGATAAAGTGGTACGGATTGCGGAAGATTCGCTGGTGCGGGTCTGGCCGGATATTACGGTGATTCTGGATGTGGATTTGGAAACCGCAGCGGCGCGAATGAACCGCCCGCTGGATCGGATGGAGCAAAAAGGCAGCGATTATCATCAGCGGGTTCGAGAAGGTTACCTGCAGCTTTGCGGCCGGTATGCGGATATTATGCGTGTCGATGCAGCACAATCGCAGGAAAATGTGCAGCGGCAGATTCGTCTGGTTATTGAACGTCATTTGGCTGGGATGTCGCGATGAGTCAGACCGTATTGACGCTTGAAAAGATTATTTGCCAGGACAAAGCCATCGGCAGATTACAGGGGGCTTATGCCGCAAACAAGATGGCTCATGCCTATATTTTTTCTGGTCCGGACGGTGTGGGCCGAGCAACGGCAGCCAAAGCCTGGGGCAAGATGCTGTTGTGTCAAAACCGCATCACAAAGAAGAAAGCGGACGGTGTTTTTTACGACAGCTGCGGGGCGTGCCCATCGTGTCTTCTGTTTGACGGCGAAGGGCATCCGGATTTTGTGTCGATTTATAAAGAACTGCTGCAATACACCCGCGAAGGCAAAAATCGCAAGCCGCCGGTGGATATGCCGATTGATGTGATTCGCGAGTTTCTGATTGAAAAGCTGGCCTCTCGTCCGCAGATGGGCGATTACGTGGTGTATGTCGTTCACGAGGCGGAAAAACTGAATAACGCCGGACAAAATGCGCTGCTGAAAACACTGGAAGAGCCGCCGGGATTTTGTGTTATTATTTTGCTTTGTACCAAGCCCGATGCGCTGTTGCCGACGATTCATTCGCGGTGCCAGACGATTCCATTTGGCCCGATTGAGAAATCACATATTACTGCAATCCTCAAGCAGCGCGGCGTTCCACTGCCGGCCGCAGAGTATTGGGCAAATTTCAGCGACGGTTCTCTCGGTCAGGCTATCAATTGGGCGACGCTGGACTGCGGCGGCAAGACTGTCTATGAGATTAAAAAGGAGCTGATACAGCGGCTTGGCGACTTTAAACTGGTGGATACTATCGAATTTGCCGAGTGGCTTGCCCAGGCGGCCAAGATGGTAAGTACAGCCTTGGGAAAGGTTTCCGGCGATGTCAGTACGACTGATATGAACCGGCGGGGACAGAAGCTGATTGTGCAGACGATTCTGGTAGCAGTATCCGATGCGATGCGTGTGTCGGTTGGCCTGCAGGACGGGCTGGTCAATGGAGACCAATTGTCTCAAATCAGTAATGTTGCATCCAGAATAGGCCCCGACCGGCTGGCGGATTTAGTTTTACGGGCCAACCAAAAACACCAATGGATTGACAGCAGTGTCAATGAAAAGCTTATTTTCGAAGGGTTATTGCTCAATATCGCAGGTTTGGATATACTATCAGCCGCATCCGTATAAATGGATGGAACTCTGTGTATTGATATAAACATAGAAAAGAGAATAGACAATGACGCAAATTGATAGTAATACTGCCAACAACAATAACAACACGGCCAAGCCCAAGACTTCGCCGCCGAAGAAATTGCTTTTGGTGCGTTTCGGCAAGATGGGGACGCTGGGCTGGTTTGAGCATAATGAATTACATGTGCCGCGAACGAAGCACCATGTGATTGTCAATACCTCGCGTGGAGTGGAGCTGGGTCAGTTAGTTGGTGCCTGTAATTATAAAGGCGGACAATTCCGGGTTACTCCCGAACAAACCGAAGCATACTTTGGGCCGACTGAAACTGGTCAGCCGGTTGTTTCCGAGACGGGAACTTTTGTGCGGTTTGCGACCCCGGAAGATTTGCGTGAGCAGCAGCATTTGGAGCTTTCGGCAATCGAAGAGGCAAAGGCTTGTGAAAGACTGGTCAAAGAAATGAATCTGCCGATGAAGATTGTCGAGGCGGAACATCTGTTTGGCGGGGAACGTATTGTTATCTATTTTACCAGCGAAGGGCGTGTTGATTTCCGCGAGCTGGTAAAACGGATGGCTAAAGAATATCAAACCCGCATTGAGCTTCGGCAAATTGGTTCGCGTGACGAGGCCAAGTTGGTTGGCGACTATGAAACCTGCGGTCAGGAATGCTGCTGCAAGCGATATTTAAAGATTTTGGCGCCGGTGAATATGCGGATGGCCAAACTCCAGAAAGCGACACTGGACCCGTCCAAGATCAGCGGGCATTGCGGCCGGCTTAAATGTTGTCTGCGATATGAAGATGCGACGTATCTGCAATTGCGGGAAAATCTCCCACGGCGAAATGATATTATCAATACCCCGCAGGGCCAGGGTAAGGTTTTTGATGTGCAGATTCTGACCCAGCTTGTCGTAGTGCAGTTTGAAAATGGCGAGCGGCAGGCTTGGCCTGTGGAGGAATTGCGGGCTTACAATGGACAGGCTCCGGTTGAGCCGCCGTGCGGAAAAATCTGTGATAATAAGTGCGGACAGCATACCGATCAGGATGATTTGCAGGATACCGAGGCCGTATCCGGAGAAGAAAAGTCGACCGAGGCCAAGGATAAACCGTCTGACGAAAAAGAGCGTCCCGAAGACCAGTCCGGCAGGCCTTCTCAGTCGCAACAGGGGCAAAATCGCCAGGATGGCGGCAGAGACCGCAATCGTCGCTTCAAGAAGCGAAATAACCAGAACCGCGGCGGAAACAATCCCAATAACCCGAATCAAAACCCAAATCAGGGTAACCGCGACCGCAATCAGAACCAGAATCGGAATCCTAACCAGAACCGAGACCGGAATCAGAACCGCGACCGCAATCAGAACCAAAACCGCGGCAATAACAACAATAACAATCGCGATCGTGATCGGAATCGGAATAATAACGAACAGCGGCCCAATCCTCAGCCACGGACGGAGAATAACGAACAATGACGCGAAAACTACTGGTCACTTCGGCCTTACCTTATGCCAACGGGCCGATTCATTTAGGGCACCTCGTTGAATATATCCAGACGGATATCTGGGTACGATTCCAGAAATTATGCGGCAATGAGTGCTATTATTTCTGTGCCGACGATACGCACGGTACGCCGATTATGATTCGCGCCAAAAACGAAGGAATTAAGCCGGAGGATTTAATTGCCCGGATGCACAAGGAGCATTTCGGTGATTTTTCAGCGTTTCATATCGCTTTCGATAATTATTATTCGACGCATTCGCCTGAAAATAAGCAGCTTAGCGAACGGATCTATCAGGGTGCTCAGGCGGCCGGCTCGATTGTTGAAAAGACGATAAAGCAGGCATACGACGATCAGGAAAAGATGTGGCTTCCCGACCGGTTTATCAAGGGAACCTGTCCCCGCTGCAAAGCGGAAAATCAATATGGCGATTCGTGCGACGCTTGCGGGGCGCATTATGCGGCATCAGAATTAATCGATGCGGTCAGCGCCGTCAGCGGCAAGCCGCCGGTGATGCGGGATAGTACGCATTTGTTTTTCCGGCTGTCGGACTATGCCGACCGGCTGCGGGAGCTTTTTGCCGGCGGGTATGTGCAGGAGTCGATTAAAAATAAGCTGGAAGAATGGTTTGCCGCCGGGCTGAAAGACTGGGATATTTCGCGTGACGGTCCGTATTTCGGCTTTGAGATACCGGGACAAAAGAATAAGTATTTCTATGTCTGGCTTGATGCCCCGATTGGCTATATGGCCTCGGCAAAGAATTTCTGCGACCGCAACGGCTTGGATTTTGAAGCCGTCTGGAACAGCGGCCAATACGAAATCCACCATTTTATCGGCAAGGATATTATGTATTTCCATGCCCTGTTCTGGCCGGCGCTGCTGATGGCGGCCAATCTCCGCAGGCCGGATAAGCTGTGGGTGCATGGCTTCCTGACGGTCAACGGCCAGAAAATGAGCAAAAGCAAAGGTACCTTTGTGATGGCGCGGACATACCTGCAGCATCTGGACCCTGAGCCGCTGCGGTACTATTACGCATCCAAGCTGTCCGGCGATGTCGGCGATATTGATTTGAATCTGGATGACTTTATCAATCGGGTCAACTCGGACCTGGTGGGCAAGCTGGCGAATCTGGCCAGCCGCTGCGGGCCGATGATGACCAATAAACTCGGCGGAATGCTCGGCAAACTGGATGCGGCGGGCAAAGACCTGCTCGCTACGCTGGTTGCCGCCAAAGACGAGATACTGTCTAACTATGAGACGCTGGACTCTGCTGCCGCAATTCGTCGGATAGCGGGATTGGCGGATATCTGCAATAAATATACCGAGGATAATCAGCCCTGGACGGTGATTAAAACCGACCCGGAAAAGGCACGAGTGATTTTAACGGCGATTTTGAACGCGTCACGGATATTGACAATTTATCTTAAGCCTGTGCTGCCGGCGTTTGCGGAAAAGATAGAGAAGTTTCTGAATATCCCGCCGCAGAATTTTGCCGGGATTGGAACGGTTTTGGAAGAGCATACGATTAACCCCTTTATACGATTAGTAGAACGTATCGAAAAAGAAAAGGTAGAAGCGATGATTGAACAGAGTAAACCCGCCGAGCAGGTCGCCGCGCCTGCCGCTGAACCAGTGGTAACAGTACAGCCCCAACAGCCCGCATGGGATGAGCCGCTGTGTCCGGAATGTACGATTGATGATTTTGCCAAAGTGGATTTGCGGATTGCCAAAGTGGTCAAGGCATCGGCGGTCGAAGGCGCCAATAAACTGCTGGCTCTGGAACTGGACTTAGGCGGGGTTACGCGGAATGTCTTTGCGGGCATCGCCAAGGCGTACAAACCCGAAGATTTGGTTGGCCGGCTGGTGGTGTGCGTGGCGAATCTTAAGCCGCGTCAGATGAAGTTCGGCCTGTCCGAAGGGATGGTCTGTGCCGCAGGCCCCGGCGGCGACCAGGTGTTCCTGCTGGCCGTCGATAGTGGCGCCAAGCCGGGACAAAGAGTACATTAGAGCAATATCAGAAATCAAAATGTAAAAATTAAAATGACAAAGTGAAAGTCAAAAAGAATAATTGGGCGAGATTGTTTGTTTTGTCATTCCTGTGCAGACGGGAGTCCAGTTTCTTATTGTTGCATTGTCATTTTGATTTTTAACTTTTGATTTTATGGCAGCAAATTATGGCTAAATTAAGCATTGAACAGGTAGCCCGTGAGGATGGGCGGTATGATGTGCGGGCGCTGAAGTTTGTCTTTGAAGGGCTGGGACAAACGATAGAGAAACTTCGGGCCAAGGAGGACGCCGACAGTCATCGCCATATCAGCGGTCAGGAACTGGCGTGGGGACTGGCGGATTTGGCAAAAAACCGCTGGGGCAGGCTTGCAGCGATGGTCTTGGAACAGTGGGGTATTAAATCCACACGCGACTGGGGCGAGATTGTCTATCTGATGATTCAGCACGAATGGATGACTTCTCAGGAAAATGACCGAATCCAAGATTTTGATAATGTCTATGATTTTCATACGGTTTTCGAGAGGGATTATCAGGTGGAGATTCGATAATCTAAATATTGAAAACGGTACTTGGTTGATCAGTGTTTATAGCGAAGGGACCGAGGATGGAACTGACAGGTGTGTGTTGTCTGATAACCGGTTCAACGGGAACCATAGGCAGGGCGATTACGCTGGAGCTGGCTCGAGCCGGGGCGGACTGTATCTGTCATTATTGCAGTCATGCCGAGCTTGCTGAACAGGTAGCGGAAGAGGTTACCAAATTGGGACGCAGAGCAAAGATTTTGCAGGCCGATTTGCGGCAGCCCCAGCAGATAGAATCGCTGCTCCAGAATGCCCAGACTTTCAATACCCCACGTGTATTGGTCAATTCCGCCGCGATGTTCGGCAGACGGAGTCTGGACGATATCACGCCTCAAACGGTGCGGGATATTCTGGATGCCAACCTGATTGCTCCGCTGTTATTATCTCAGGGTTTTGTTAAGCTTGTTAAAGCAAAGATTGATGCCGCCCAAGCGGTCGGCTGCAGGGGTAAGATTATCAATATTGCCGATATTGGTGGTTTGCGTCCATGGGCGGCTTACGCCGAATACTGTTCTTCGAAGGCAGGGCTGATTGCAATGACCAAATGCCTGGCCAAGGAGCTTGCACCTAACATTACGGTGAATGCGATTGCCCCCGGCATTGTAACCTGGCCAAATCCTCCGGAGCATCCCAGTACCCAAAAACAGCTTTCACGTATTCCGTTGGGGCGTTTTGCCAGGCCGGAAGAGATTGCTCAGACCGTCCTGTATCTGATCAAAAATGATTATATTACCGGGCAAGTTATTTGTGTGGACGGAGGCAGTGGGATTTAACATTTTCTTGAGGACTCAATGCAGCTGAATATCGCAAATCAGATTACGATAATGCGAATCGTCCTAATCCTGCCCTTTGTGCTTTGTATGGTTTTGGCAGGGGATATACGGTTGGGCGATAAAGTCCGCTATATCGCAATCGGGATTTTTGCGATTATGGCTGTGAGCGACG
>JBHJNC010000234.1:0-9558 GCA_048497675.1 Gimesia maris | reverse complement strand
GATATTCTGCTGAAACCCAAGCAGAAGGGCGGTTGCCATGGCCAACCGCTGATCGCTTTGGTCGGGCATCTCTTCCAATAGGGCGTTCCAGCTGAACTTCTGCAGCCATAGTATAATCTTTCGAAAGCTGATGCCCGCAGGCCGCCCGATAATAGTTATGCCGTCTGAGGTTTCTATCATTGCGTTCAGGTAAACCCCGCGGTTATGCATATAACGTTGAAAGTCAAATTGGCCCGGATTTGCGGGGCCTTTGAATCCATTGACCACGCAGTAAAACTCGATGCTGTCCATCGGCTGAATATGTGATGCCGGCTGAGCGATTTGTACTCGAATCGTCCCGCCTGCATTTGCCCAGCCGCCGGTCTGGGTTTGATAGGCCTGAAGGTCAAGATAAAAGCTGCGTGATGGCTCTGTGAATTGGTGTCCGCCGTAAACCCAGCTTTTACGGTTTTCCTTAAAGATATCGCTGATGATTACGCCGCGAAGAGTTGCCGGATAGGGTTCGGGCTGCAGCAGACCGCGTGCATCATTGCGATAGGGTAAATCAAAATAGGCGAGCCTGCACATCCCCAAACAACAGAACATCAGGGTGGACAATAGGGTAAAACAAAAAGCACGTCGATGAACTGTGTCAAAATGATTAAACAGAAAGCTCAGAATAAAAGAAATACAAGCGATTGCCGCAGGCCAATACCAGCAAAAACCGAATAAATGCTGGATGCTAATGCCGAGTATAAAGCCGACCGCCGCGGGAACCGCTGGACAATAGAGCAGAATTGTCTCAATCAGCGGTGTTGGTACGGCAAGCTGTTCATCCAGCCGCACCAGCCGTTCAGCAATCGGGTCTATTTTCCGAATATGCACCAAGGCCGTCCTCCCTCATAACGGCAATTACTCGCACGGGTTATTTCGGTTCGATTCGCTCCCGGTTGCCCATATAGGGTCGCAGGACTTTGGGGATAGTGATCGAGCCATCCCCATTCTGATAGAGTTCCATGATCGGTATAAGAACACGCGGCGAAGCAATTACCGTATTATTCAGCGTATGACAGAACAGATTTTTCTTCTGGTCGGTTTTGTAGCGTAAATTCAGCCGGCGAGCCTGGAATTCATAAAATCGGCTGGCCGAATGGGTTTCGCCATAGCTTTTGCGTGAAGGCATCCAGGTTTCGATATCGAATTTCTGGACCTGCCCCCGCCCCAGATCACCGGTACAGACATTGACCACGCGGTAGGGCAGCTCTAAGGCCTGAAGTACAGCCTCTGAATTGGCGAGGATTTCATGATGGTATTGAATGCTCTTTTGCTCATCGTTTTCGCCGATGATGACCTGCTCGACTTTATCGAACTGGTGGATACGGTACAGGCCGTAGGTATCTTTGCCGGCGGCGCCTGCCTCTCGGCGGAAACAGGAACTCATGGCGACAAATTTCACCGGAAGCTGTTTTTCGGCCAGAATCTCGCCCATATAATACGCCGTCAGCGGCACTTCGGCAGTCCCAGCCAGATTCAGCTCATCCCTCTCCATCTGATAGGTCTGTTCCTCTGAGCCGGGGAAATAGCCCGTCCCCCGCATTGCTTCATTTCGCATCAATAAAGGCACAATCATCGGCGTATAGCCGCGGCTGATCATAAAGTCCATCGCGAAATTCATCACCGCCCGATGCAGCATCGCGCCGTCGCCTTTGAGGAAATAGTTGCGTGTGCCGGCCAGACGAACGCCTCGTTCGACATCAATCATATCCAAAGACTGACCCAGCTGAATATGATCTTTCGGCTCAAAATCAAACTGGCGGATTTCGCCTTTTTTATACATCTCGACATTCTGCGTATCGTCAAGGCCGTATGGTACTTCCGGAGCCGGCGGCTGAGGCACTTGCAGCATCAGGGCATCAAATTCAGGCCCAAGCATCTTGAGCTGTTCATTGAGAGCGGATTCTTTTTCCTTCAGCTTGCTCATTTCGGCCAGGACTTGCTGTTTCTGCTCGCCTTGAAGTTTGGGAACTTCTTTGCCGATACGATTCTTCTCTGTGGCGATGTCCTGCAGGATTTGCTTGGCCGACAGGATTTTGCTGTCCAGGTCCAGCAACCGGTCGATATCCACATCAAACCGCTTGGCTTTCGCCCCATCCTTGTACAGTTGCGTGTTTTCCCGAACGTGCTTAATATCGATCATAGGAATATCCTTCCTTGTATCACTAAATCCGGTTCTAAGCTGTGAACCGTTTAATAATCACTACGTTATTTTGACCGCCGAAGCCAAATGATTCATTCAATGCCACATCCACTTTGGCCTTGCGGGGTTTATTGGGTACATAATCCAAATCCAATTCAGGGTCGGGATCATTGTAGTTCATCGTTGCCGGCAGCGTATTTTCCTGAATAGCCATGATGCAGGTAATCAATTCCGCACAGCCGGTGGCGCCGATCAAATGGCCGAACTGGCTCTTGGGCGAGCTGAGCGGGACTTTATAGGCCTGCTGGCCGAACACGGTTTTGATGGCTTTGGTTTCAATGGAATCGTTTTCCGAAGTGCTGGTGCCGTGCGTGCTGATATAGTCAATATCATTGACGGTTAAGCCCGCATCTTCAATTGCCATTCGCAGGGCCTGAACCGCGCCGCGGGCGTCTTCGTGCATATCGGTAACACGGAATGCGTCGCTGCTGGAACCGAAACCAACGACTTCGGCCAGTATTGTCGCGCCTCGTTTTTTGGCGCTTTCTAATGTCTCAAGAATCACAATCGCAGCGCCTTCGCCGATGACAAATCCGTCGCGGGTCGCTGAGAATGGCCGTGAGGCCGTCTGCGGGCTGTCATTGCGAGTCGAAAGGGCGGTCAGACGGTTAAAGCCGGTAATGCCCAGCGGGTGAATCATCGAATGTGCCCCGCCCGCGATGATCACATCAGCCTTGCCGTGCCGGATGAGCATGGCTGCTTCGCCGACTGCCTGTGTGCTTGCCGCACAGGCAGTAAGACAGCTTCGGCTCACGCCGCGTGCCCCGGTCAAAACGGCAACGTGTCCGGCGGGCATATTCGGCTCTTGTTCCAGTTCCTGAACGGCCTGCATCTTCTGGGCAGCGGTCTTGACCCACTTGGTCCAATCTGGGGCGTTTTTGTCTTCCTGCCACGAATCCACCAGGGCTGAGAAAAAAGCATCATCATTGACGGCCCCTTCGCCGGCGCCAAGGTAAATCCCCATTCGTTTGCGGTCGATGCCGTCGGAAGGAGTGTCGGTTTCAATATCGATTTTAGCCTGTTTGCAGGCTTGTGCCGTCGCCCCGACGACAAAGCGTGAGCCACGGTTGCCGTTCTTATGCAAATCAACGTTTTTGACAAAGCGGCTCAAGTCGTAGTTCTTGACTTCCGCGTCAAATTTGGTCGGAAAGGTGGATGCGTCAAAAAGAGTGGTTTTGCCCATTCCGTTTTTGCCGGTCATCAGTCCTTCCCACATCGTCGGCACATCATGGCCGAGTGGACAAACAATTCCCATGCCCGTTATGACTACTCTATGTTTCATTTGAGACTAACCCTCAATCGCTTTTAACAAAACTGCCGCACATTGACCGCCGAACGAGTATCCGCAGCACAGAACGTACTTGAATTTCTTTTCCAGAGGCTGCTGCAGGATGTTCAGTTTGCATCCTGCCACTGGAGACTGGAAGTTTACGGCTTTGCCGCATTTTCCTTGTTGAATTGCCATTGCCCCTGCAACCAGGTCAATGGCTCCGGCCGCAGCCCCGGCATGTCCGAGCATACTCTTAATAGGCCAGACCGGAATAGAGGAAGCCGCTGTGCCAAGAGCATTTTGAATCCCTGTTGCCTCCGCAAGATCATCGCAGGCAATACCGCTGCCGCAGGGAATAATCAGGTCGATTTGTTCCGGTTTGATGCCGGCCTGCTGGAGTGCCGTTTCAATGGCAATCTGCATCGCGTTCCCGTTTGATTCCAGATGCACATAGTCGGTATTCAGGCTATGGCTCGAACCCCAGCCTACAGCTTCGGCAAGCGGTTTTGCACCGCGAGCTTTGGCGGACTGCATTTCTTCAAGAATGAGTGTTCCGGCGGCTTCACAGAAAATCGTTCCGGCCGCCTTTGCATCGAAAGGTCTGCAGGCTTCGGCCGGTTTATCGTTGCTGGTACAATTCGCCCGTTTCATCAGGGATTGGCGAACAATACCAATCGGATTAACTTTGGTTCCGCCGCCGCCGGCTACAGCCGCATCGGCATTATTCCGCTGAATCATCTCGGCCGCTTCACAGAAGGCCAGATAACCCGCTGCGTCGCCGCAGGTAATGGTATTGCTGGGCCCCTGAATATCGTGAATGATGGCCACATGACAGGGCAGCATATTCGGCAGATATTTCAGCAGCCAAAGGGGTGTCAGCGTCGGCAACCCGACTTCGCCCCATTTATGAATATCAAATTTGCCGTCGGTAACGCAGTGCTTGACTGACTGAGCCATTTCCGTCAGATCACATGCGATCAGTTCCGCTCCATAGTTGATTGCGGTGCGGGTGGGATTCAGAGTCGGTGTCTGTCCTTCATGAGCCTTGGTGATAAATCCGCTGTTTTGAACGGCTTCATGGGATGCGATAACAGCCAATTCAATATCCCGGCTCATCAGTTTGGTTGCCTTGCGGTGGCTCTTGGGGACAAAATCGCGGATGCTGTACTCCGGGACTTCGCCGGCGATACTGCATTCAAATGTGCTGGCATCAAATGCCCGAATCGGACCCAGTCCGCATTTTCCCTCCATCAGACCGTCCCACATTTGTTTACTGGTTAATCCCAGCGGCGTAATAGCCCCAACGCCTGTGATAACAACTCGACGCTCCATCAGTTCACTCCTTCGGATGGATTCCGTTCAACAAACCCCGTCAGCAGTGAATTGAACATCTCGGTAAAGACAAAGTTTTCTTCGGGAAATTTCTTCCCCGCCAGATTCTTATCGACATGGC
This sequence comes from Gimesia maris, assembly GCA_048497675.1. Lineage (GTDB taxonomy): Bacteria > Planctomycetota > Phycisphaerae > Sedimentisphaerales > Anaerohalosphaeraceae > Anaeroglomus. The sequence goes on along the minus strand of JBHJNC010000234.1, from coordinate 4,599 downwards.
TGAACATCAGATTGATTTGGGCGATGGTGGTCTCGCCGCGTTTAATCACGCCGGTGGTGCTGGCGGCTTCCGGAGCGATGGATTCAATTTCCGCATGCAGCGTAATCGTATCGCCCGGCCGGACGTAGTGGTGAAAGGATGCGTTTTTGACCTTGGCCAAAACGACTTTTTCTTGAAAGTTTCGGGCCTCGCCGACCAGAATTCCCGCCGTCTGCGCCATCGCCTCGATCATCAGGCATTCCGGCATAATCGGAAAACCCGGAAAATGATCGTGCAGATGCTCTTCGGCTAACGTTACATTTTTCAGCGAAACGGCCCGCTTGCCGCTTTCAAATTCCAGAAATTTATCAATCCATATCCAACGCATGAGTCTATTCTCTAAACGGTTATCGGCAGACGCGCCCGAAAGCGGCCTGCCGATTGGTTGTGTCAGTTAAAAATTAGTTTGTTGCATTTCCAAATCGTTTCCCGCAGTGGAAAATTGAAAATGGAAAATCGTCAATTATTTCAATTTGCCTTCTATAAAGTTCACGATGGCGCTGACGGTGAACAGGTCGGCAATCTTGTTGACATCTGGGTTCTTCTCAAATTCCGAGAAATTGGTGTGCGGCATCTTGGATTTCAGTTCCGCAAGACCCTTGGCGGTTACTTTGCCGCCGCTGACGTATTCCGGGTTGTTCATCACGGCTTCAGCAGGGAACAGCTCTTCGCGGGGAACTTTGATGTTAAATGCCTTTTCCAGACGGAACACAATGTCCAAAAAGTCAATGCTTTCTGCGCCGAGGTCGCCCATCAGCGTTGCATCTTCCGTTACATCGTCGTCATCCAAACCCAGTGCGTCAACCAACACATCCTTGACCTGATTGAAAATTTCATCGCGGCTCATTGCCATAATTTCTAATCTCCGTACCTTTATATCGCCGAAGGCGAATCCTTAATTTTACTTTTTTACCATTACCTTTTTATTTGATTACTCTTGCCAGAGCAGTTTCCAGCGTTTTTTCATATTGTCCACAACCTGCCCATCTGCGTGAGCCAGTTTGGGATTTTCCTCACTGAGGTTAAAATGCCGCAGCGTAAACTGGGCGGCCACGATTTCCTCGTCTCCGCAGACGCCGACACCGCTAAAGCTGCTGGCGTTATCTTCGATTGCCTTGGCAGTTACCGTATAGCGAATCTGCATCCCTGGTGCAGCAAAGCTTTTATACCGCACATTACGGGCATTTTCCAGCAAAACCATGCTTTGGGCAAAGTTATTATTCTGCCGGACCAGCCACGAGGCCGATTCGACTAAGCCTTCCAACAGCAAAACCCCCGGCAAAACCGGAAAGATAGGGAAGTGATCCGCCAAATACTCTTCGGCCAGCGAGACACTCTTGACTGCTGTTAACGTTTTTCCCGGCTCTAAGGCCGTTACCTTGTCGATCAGTACAAATTTCATAGACAGGGGATTGTAGTGAAAAACTTATATTTTTCCAGCTTTTTTTGGAAAAATTACAGGCATAAATCACCTTTTTTAGGCCGCACAAGGCAATTATTCCTGAAGTTAAGGCTTTTTGGAGGAATTATTAAGCAAATCTCGCCAGTTAATGTCGGATAAAGAGGGCACAGCAAGCTCTCCGGATTTAGACATAGGAATGTCTATAATTCCCAAGGCGGGGGCATCAAAAGATAAACCTACGTTAGCATTATAAGGGATGCTTGCGCCGGGGGAATAGGATTTTATCGCATTAACTATATCCAGATATGCAATCTTAGCCGGTAAAGTTACCGTTCCTTTTTTTCTGGCGGGGATCGACTTTTGAATATCAGCCTTGCCTTCAAACAGTTTATTGCCGCTCGTGTCAACCGCGTAAGTCATATTCAGCAGCGGCAAATCGACCGGATAGGGGTTTTTGATTTCGATGTCAAAAAGCAAACCGGCAGACTGGGTGGTGATTTCATCGAATCGGATACCCTGCAATTGTGCCGTCGGTCGCTCAACTTTGATGATGCTTTGCAAACCAGAACATCCGACACATAACGTGCTGAAGCAAATTAACAAAAAAGATTTCATTAAGTACCTCGTTTCAGTTGACTTAATCGGGTTATAAGCAGAATAAACAAATCCAATTATATAGTTGAAAAATAATACAATACAAGATATTTCTTGCCTGAAATACAAATTTCTGCGTGCTTATATGTAATTGGGGGTTGCCATCGTTCAAGATTTGGATATACTTATAAGACTTTAGTAAAGATATCAATTTTGCCTAAGTAAAGGAATTTTCGATTATGGATCATTTTAGTTATAAAAATGGTAAGTTATATGCAGAGAATGTTGCCGTAGAGGCTATCGCCAAAGAAGTCGGCACTCCGGCTTACATTTACAGCAAAGCGACATTTTTGGGACATTTTAATGCGATCAAAAAGGCTTTTTCAGAAATAGATACCCTGATTTGCTATTCTATTAAGGCCTGCTCGAACATCAATTTGCTCAAGGTTCTGTCCGAGGCCGGCAGCGGATTTGATATCGTCAGCGGCGGCGAGCTGTTCCGAGCCAAACAGACCGGCGTGGACACAACCAAAATCGTCTATGCCGGCGTCGGTAAAACCGATGCAGAAATTATCGACGCCCTGAATGCCCCCATCGGTTATTTCAATATCGAATCCGAAGAGGAACTTGAGAACTTGATCACATTGTCACGCAAACTCGGCAAAAGCCCCAAGGCGGCCTTGCGTGTCAACCCGGATGTCGATCCTCGTACTCACACATACACCACCACCGGCAAGAAAGAGTCCAAATTCGGTGTAGATATCGAACGCGCTCAGCAGGTCTTTCACAAATACGGCAAGAACGGTACCGTGCAGCTTGTTGGCGTTCATATCCATTTGGGCTCGGCGGGTAAATCGACCCAGCCTTACGCTGAAGCAATGCAGAAGACGATGAGCCTGATTGACTCCCTCAGAGCCGATGGTTTTACGATTGAAGTCATCGATGCCGGCGGCGGTTATGGTGCGGATTATGAAACCTCAACCGCCCCGTCCGCAGCGGAATATGCCAAGGCAATTGTCCCGTTTATCAAAGGTAAAGGGCTTAGGCTCGTTTTGGAACCCGGAGCCAGTATTGCCGCCAATTCCGCGATTTTACTGACCCGTGTGCTGTATCTTAAGCAGGGCGGCAAGAAACGCTTTGTGATTGTCGATGCGGGAATGAACGACCTGATTCGCCCGCCGCTGTATGATGCGTTCCATTTCATCTGGCCGGCCCAGGTAGAGGCCTCGCTGGTGCCGCCCAAGAAAAATCGCTATTTGAACATGGAAGGATGTGAGCAAGTAGATATTGTTGGACCGATTTGCGAAGGGGCGGATTTCTTCGCCAAAGACCGTCCGTTACCGCCGGTAAAACGTGGTGATTTGATCTCCATATTTACCGCCGGTGCTTACGGCTATACGATGTCCAGCAATTATAATGCCCGCCCCCAGTTGCCGGAAGTCTTGGTTGATGGCGATACGTTTAAAGTCATTCGCCGCCGACAGGCGTACGAAGATTTGGTTGCCCATGAAAGGGTATAACGTGGAGTTTAAGATTATAAAAATCTTAGGTGTTGTTCTTGCGATAGGTGTCCTTCTGGCAGGAGGTTGCCGCAAACAGCCGCAGCCTGAACCTGCTCAGGCAGACCAGCTTGGTACCGTCCAGGAAAAAGCTCCAGTTGTGGGAACTTCGGTAGAAGAAAGCAAGACAGGTGGCATTACCTGGATAACCGACTTTGCAGCAGCAAAGAAAAAAGCTGCCGAGGACGGCAAAGACCTGCTGATTAACTTTACTGGCTCGGATTGGTGCGGCTGGTGTATACGGCTGGATGAGGAAGTGTTCAGCAAGCAGCTGTTTGCCAAAGAAGCCCAGACCCGATTTCTGTTCGTCAAAATCGATTTTCCACGGAAGACATCATTGCCAACAGATCTAAAGAGGCAAAATGACCAGCTTGCCAATGAGTTCCGAATTCAGGGATTTCCTACAATTGTGCTGGCCGACGCTGAGGGTAAGGAATATGGCCGTACTGGTTATCAGGAAGGCGGGCCTATGGCCTATCTTCAGCATTTAGCCCAGTTGCGTCTGCAGCGACCTGCAAAGTAAAACAGGGCTATTCAGTAAAACTTAAAAAGCCACCGCTAAACGTCTTTAACGGTGGCTTTTTTTATGCTTATTGAGGGGATGCGAATTACAGACCCATCTTATCCCGCAGGTAATTCTTGAGTTGAGCGATGTTGATGCGTTCCTGAGTCAGGCTGTCACGCTCACGAACGGTTACTGTGTTATCTTCTTTGCTCTGGCCATCGACGGTCATGCAGTAGGGCGTGCCGGCTTCGTCCTGTCTGCGATACCGGCGGCCAATAGCACCTTTCTCGTCATAGAATGTCGCAAAACATGGCTTCAGTTCATCGTATATCTTGTGTGCGATTTCCGGCAGGCCGTCTTTCTTGACCAGCGGGAAGATTGCTGCTTTAATCGGGGCCAGTGCCGGGTGGAAACGCAGGACGCTGCGCTGTTCACCATTGACTTCGTCCTCATCATACGCATCCACCAGAAATGCCAGACAGCTGCGGTCGATACCCGCT
>JBHJNC010000233.1:0-4554 GCA_048497675.1 Gimesia maris | reverse complement strand
CGGGGCGGATATCGTTACCGCATCGACTTTGCCAATCAGCTCCCTGGGGTCGGTTAGGGCCAGGCAGTTGTGCTGTTTGGCCAGATTCTGCGCCTTGACGGGGTCCGAATCAACCACGGCGACAAGCTGGGCATTGTCCAGTTTGCCGTAGACTTTGGCATGGATGCCGCCCATTTTGCCGGCGCCGACAATTGCGGTACGAATCTTATTCATAACAGACCTTTATAAGGTATTAGTCCCGGAACAATTCTAAATGACGGCCGAATCGCTGCTTGCCCATATTGAGCATCAGGTCGAGAATAGCCCGGACGTTTTCATCGGTGCCATCCTGATCGGCCAGCGTCTGAACCTGTTTAAGAACGGGTTTTTTGGAACGCCAGATGAAGCGATAGGCTTTTTCGATTTCTTCCTGCTGCTGCTCATTGAGGCCGGCACGTTTGCAGCCGCGTTTATTGACGCCGCGCACTTCGGAGGGATAATGGCCGGAAACAATCATAAATGGAGGAATGTCATGGGCAATGCCGGTGTAGCCTGCGGCATAGCACCACTTGCCGATGGTGCAGAACTGGTGGACGGCAACCATACCGGAAAGCCATGCGCCGGTCTGGACGTGGCAGTGGCCGCTGATTTGCGTGCTGTTGCTCATGACGATCGAATCGCCGAGCGTGCAGTCGTGGCCAATGTGGACGCCTATCATCAACAGGTTTCCGCTGCCGATGACGGTATCTTTGTCCGGATACATACTCGGATGAACCGTTACAAATTCGCGGATGACATTATTATTGCCGATCATCAAGCCGCCGGCGGGCTTGTTGAAATTCAAGACCTGCGGCGGACGGCCGATGACGCAATTGGCGAACAGCCGGTTGTTTTTGCCAATCTTGACATTTTTGCCGACCACAACGTGGGCATCAAGAATCGTCCCATCGCCGATTTCAGCACCGGCATCAACCAGCGTGAACGGACCAACCACGACATCATTGCCCAGCTTTGCGGTTTTATCAATCACCGCACTGGGGTGTATTTGTGAAGCCATACTCGTAAATAAACCTCCGTTAAAAGATAAACTTCCCTGCGGACATCAGCTCATTTCATCGTCCACAAGCATAAATTTCAGTTGCGCTTCGGCGACAACATCGTCCCCGACCAGGGCAGTACAATTGCATTTTGCCGCACGGCTGCGAACCTTATCCGCCTCGGCAACCAGAATCAGCTGATCGCCCGGAATGACGGAGCGGCGTATTTTGACATGATCAATGGTCAGCAGGACCGCCAGCTTACCGGTGTTTTCCAGCCGCTGGGCGAACAACAGACCCGAGACCTGAGCGAGCGCTTCAACAATCAGCACGCCGGGCATTACAGGCGTACCAGGGAAATGCCCCTGGAAAAACTGCTCATTGATCGTAACATTCTTGATACCCTTGATGCGATGGTCCTGCTCAACCTCAACGACTTTATCCACCAGCAAAAAAGGATAACGATGCGGGAGAATTTTCTGAATCCGCTTGATATCCAACAGGGGTTTTCCGGCTGAGCCGGCTTTTTGCTCCAGCTTGCGGGCCTGTTCGACGATTTTCTGAACCAGCTTCTGGTTGAGGTGGTGGCCGGTTTTGTAGGCGACAATGCGGCCTAAAATCGGGCGGCCGGCCAATTTCAAATCGCCAATCAAATCGACGACCTTGTGCCGCACACATTCATCGTCATAGCGATAGCTGTTTTTAATGGGACCATCGGAACCAATGACCAGGATATCTTTGGGGCTAAGATGCGTACCGATACCCATCGCCTGCATCTGGCGGGCTTCGACTTCCAAAACGAATGTACGGGCTTTGGCCAGATGCTGCTCGAAATGCTTTTCAGACATCTCGCACGAATAAACCTGGCGGCCGATGCCGGTAAACTGCGTATAGTCCAAATCGTAGGTGATACTGAGGTTCTGTCCGCCGTTGGGAAGCGCGTAAATCGACTTATCGCCTTCGGTGATGCAAATCGACTCGGTAATGACATATTCTTTCTGCTGAGCGGACTGCTCAACAGTACCTGCTTTCTGGAGGGCTTCAAAATAATCCTCCGAGCTGCCGTCCAGGCCGGGCAGCTCAGGGCCTTCGATTTCTATAATAAGATTGTCGATGCCAAGAGCATTTATCGCCGCTAAGCAATGTTCGGGCGTTTCAACAAATGCTTCGCCGTTTTGCAGTGCACTGCGGCGGTCGCGCTGGACGATATATTCCGGCAAGACGGGAATTTCATACGGCGCAGCCATATCGGTGCGGATAAAGACAATGCCTTTATCCTGCGGGGCAGGCCTGAAAACCACACGAGCATCCTTGCCTGAAAAGAGGCCTTTGCCCGACAGTTTGCACTCGGATTTAATCGTTGTCTGCTGCTTCAAGTTTTTCCATTCGCTTGGAAATATGTTTTACTTCTTTTGCTAATTCCGGCAGTTTTGGAAATATCGCCGCACATCGCAACTGCTGCCGCCAGTCGATGGCAGGCACACCCCAGAGCTTTTGTCCGGGCTGCGAATCATTTACGATCACAGCATTTGCCCCGGCAATCGTTCCACTACCAATGGAAACATTGTCCGATGCGCCGGATCGTCCCCCAAAGACCACGCCATCGCCAATACGGACACTGCCGGCAATACCGACCTGTCCGGCGAATAAACAGGCCTTTCCAGTGACCACATTATGCGCGATTTGGACCAAATTATCAATCTTTGTTCCGGCACCAATAATCGTGTTGCCGAATTTGGCCCGGTCGATGCAGGTATTGGCCCCGATTTCGACGCCGTCTTCGAGAATGACCCCGCCATTGTGGGGAATCAGCTGATGCCGGCCGTCAATAAACGAGTATCCGAATCCCGTTGATCCGATGGTGCTGTTTGACTGAATAATGCAGAAATTGCCGATTTTGCAATGGTGATAAATCGAGACATTTGCATCAATACGGCAATTGCAGCCAATCGTCGTGTTTTCACCGATGGAACAGTTCGGACCAATTACCGTATGGGCTCCGATAGTCACATTCCTGCCGATATAGGCTCCGGGGCCTACGGCAGCGGTCGGGTCAATTTTCGCATCCGACTCGACAACGGCTTTGGGGTGAATCCCCTGCTGGGCCGTCAATTTTGGAGCAAACAATGTCATTATCGCAATCAGCGATTTGTTGACATTGGCGACAATCAATTGTGCCATTGAGGACGATTCGATGGCCTTGTCGGTCAGTACGGCCGAGGCCTTCGAATCGGCCAATTTGGCAAGATGCTTATCCGAAGACAGAAAACAAATCTGACCCGCAGAGGCATCCTGAATGGTATTGACGCCGGTAATCATCGTCGCGCCGTCGCCGCGGAGCTGTGCGCCGCAGTGCCGGGCAAGCTGATCAAGACGCATTTGTATCGATTGGGCAACCTGATTCATAAGGCCTATTTCTATTTCGTTTCATCCAGGGCCGTTAACACTTCATCGGTGATGTCCATCTGCTCGGCAGCGTACAGCACCTTTTTAGTCCGAATATTCAGCATAAAATCCCGCAGCGAAGCGGCCGGGACATCCAGTTCTTCCTGAGCCAGGACAAGGTCCAGACCTTTTTGCTGAGCGATTTTCTTGGTGATATCCAGCATCTGCACATAGAGACTTTCGGTCCACTGCTGCATTTCCAGATTCACTTTTTCCTGATAGAATTTGTCTTTGGCTTCCAGCAGGCCCTTTTTGTCCAGAAATTCTTTCATCGTATTAACATAGTCCGGGGTTCCGGGCTTGAGTACATCCATATTGGCCTGAATAGACTCCAGCGCCTTTTTATCTTTCTGGAATTCCGCTTTCATCTGCGTTTCTTCGGCGGTCATCTTATCCTGCCAGGCTTTGTGTTTTTTGCTGTTTTGCAGGACCTTGGTTACATCCACAACCGCCACCTTGGCCGGAGCAATCTGAGTACCGCTTGCCGCAACACCCTGGCGATAGCCGAATGAAAGACATAAGACCGCGATACAAACGCCGATAAATACGATTTTTCCGAATTTCATGTTAGTCATCCTTTCTTGGTTGATAATCCTTATACAATCTATTAGAACAAAGCGCCTACCGAGAAACTGAATACGCGCGTGTCATCTTCATCCTCTTTGGTAATCGGGGCGGCAACTTCAAACCGCATCGGCACAGGACCAAACCACTGGGGTATCTGGATTTGGATACCGGTACCAATCGCTGTACGAGGACAGCCTTCTTCAATTAAGGCTCCATCGGTAAAGAACAGCCAGGAGAACACCTCTGAACCGAGCGGCACGGCCACTTCGGCGCTGCCATTGAGTATCCAGTCGCTGCCGATGGGGTCATCGTTTTCAGCGCGGGGGCTGACGCCGCGATAGTCAAAACCGCGAATAGTGCTGGTGCCGCCGGCATAGAATTTTTCGAACAGCGGGGCATCGCCGATGATCGTGCCGCCGTGAATTTTGGTCTCGAGAACGGTTTTGAGCTCCGATAAATCCTCATAAAGGGTAGGATACCACCGCTGCGTACCGCTGAGGATGCCGAAATTTTCATCTCCGGTAAC
>JBHJNC010000232.1:0-10733 GCA_048497675.1 Gimesia maris | reverse complement strand
CGTTCGTTCTGCCGATGAGCGCATTGTTTGCCGCATCGATGGTTTATGGCAGATTTGCCGCCGACCGGGAACTGGATGCCTGCCGGGCCAGCGGGATTAGTCTCTGGACACTCGTATATCCCGGACTATGCCTGGCAATCCTGGTGGCAATCGCCAATCTGGTTTTGAGTTTTCACATCAGTCCGACTTTCGTTCAGCGTACGGAAAAAAACATCAAGGCCAATGCCGAACAGATTCTCTTTCGCAATCTGCAGCGCAAAGGGTATTACACCCTGCCGAAATCCACGCTGAAAGTCTATGCCGAACAGGTAGACCCTGCCCGGAACCTGCTGGAAGGGGTAATCGTCATCGACACCAAGAATCCCGATATCCAGCGTATGGTATTAGCCAAGACGGCAAAAGTGGAATTTGAGGCGCATTCCGAATATAACAATGTCAAAATCGTTACCCTTGATGCGATGCGTCTTGATGAAATGGCTTCCGGCGAACTCGGCAACGCTGTCTTTGAACGCCAGTTCGAACCGCTCCTGGCCGACAGCATCAAATTTTATAAACTCGACAGGCTCAAACAAATCCGTGCGGACAAACTGAAATATCCTCCGGTCCGCAAAGTCGCTATGGAAGCCTATAATCAAATGATCCTGGAGATGGTCGGACAATACTTCAAGCAAACCTTTTCCAGCCCCAAAGCCCAGATTATGCTGCAGGATGCCGACGGACTGCGGGATTATTTCCTGACGGCCGCCGGATGCACGGTGAATTCCAACAAAGAATTGACTCTGGATTTGACCCCTCCGATTCAAATGGTCGAATTTTACAGGGTTTCCGGTGAAAAGATTTATCGAGAATGCCAAAAAGCCTCATGCCGGCTGGACATCAATCAAAGCGTCCCACGGCTGGAGCTGAACCTGGAAAACCCGACATGGCATCGCGGCGACGGCCAGAAAAAAGTGGCTTTGGTCAAGTTTATTAACAATGTCAATCTGCCTGCACCGGTTGAAGAGAAATTAAATTCCAGCGCCATCATCGACACGCTTGTAAATGTCGGGACCGCGGAATCCGCGCTGTCGATTCCCAGTTCTCAATTGAAACAGCGTGTACGGCAGCTTGCGGATAAACTTGAAGGCGTCAATGATGAAATTGATGCGGAACTGAACTCACGGCTTGTTTTTGGGCTTGGGTGTGTCTCGCTGATATTAACGGGCATCGCGTTGGGGATATATCTTCGCGGGGGCCACCTGCTCAGTTCGTTTGGAGCCAGCGCTATACCGGCAGGCATACTCATTATTTTTATCGTTGCCGGCAAACAAATCACTAAAAACCCTGCCACTACGGCAACTCTGGGCGTGGTAATGATGTGGTCAGGGTTGATATTGCTGACTCTGCTTACCATATTCCTCTACCGCCGATTGCTCAGAACATAGGAGAATCCATGAAGATTCTAAGCCGATACGTCATTAAACAGTTTCTGATTGGTTACCTGATCGCGTTTTGCGTTCTGATCGGGATGATCATTGCAATTGATTTATTCATCAATATGGATGAGTTTGCCGAGCATTCGGATCAAGGCATCGGAGCAGTCATGATGAATATCGTGACGTTTTACGTCGCACAATCCACGCTTTGGTTTCGGGATATGGCCGGCGTGATTACCGTTATCGCCGCGGTGTTTTCACTGGCACGGATGACAAAAAATAATGAGCTGATCGCGGTCATGGCCTCCGGCATGAGCTTAAAGCGATTTATTGCTCCGATTATCATCATGGCCGCTCTGCTGATGTCATTGCAGGTATTTGATCAGGAATTTTTAATCCCCCGTCTGACCAGCCAATTAACGCGAAGCCAGGATGATATGCCCGGCGTCAAAAAATACGACCTCTGGTTTGCTTCAGATTCAAATGGAAACCTGATTTCCACCCCGCAGTTCGACCCCCAAACTGCCACCCTGGAATTTCCATTTATTGTGCTGCGAAAACCTGTACCCCAGACAACCCAATTCGCCGTTGTCGGACGGATCAAAGCCAAATCGGCAAAGTATGATTATGAGCAAGGCGGCTGGACGTTGACTGATGGGCAATTGATGCGTGTTCCTGATGCTTCAACTTCCAGCACGATGCCGCCAACCGCCAAAGTGGACTTTTTCAAAAGCGACCTGACCCCAGAACAGATTCCCATGCGGCGGCAGGAAGGATATAAATCCCTTCTGAGTTCGGCGCAATTGATCCAAATGGCAAACAGCCGGGGAACCCGTCAAAATGATCTGGCGGAACTGGTCCTGCAAAAGAATACACGAATTACAGACCCTATTTTAAACCTGATAATGCTCCTGGTCGCCCTGCCGGTGCTGGTCTGCCGCGACCCGCGCGATATGAAAACCGCCATCATGATCAGCTTCGCAACGTCAACAAGCTGCTTTGCCTTGTCCTTCGTCTGTAAGATGTTCGCGACGGAAGTATTTTTCAACCAAGTCCGTCCGGAATTATGGGCATGGGCTCCGATTTTCATCTTCGTTCCGATTGCTCTGATTCAATTGGACTCAATGAAAACCTAAACGCACCAGAGATCACCACTCATTGGTCCTATAATACGACGCATAAATCTTTCTCGTTTAAGGCGTGGTAACCTTTGCGAAATTTTTTATTATTTTCTCTATTTTTTCTAATTTACCCATTTTAACTTTGCCGATAGTAAGATTGTACCGATTATACTAACTATATTAACGGAGATCGTACTATGGAAAGTACACTGAACAAATTGGATCAAAGACACGATGTCAGGTCAGAATTATCCTGGCCTGTGAGTATTTGGCTTCCGGAGGCAAATCGGTTCTTTACAGGGCATAGCGTCAATGTCAGCAAGGGTGGCGCGTATATCACACTTCCAATGACTGCGCCTGTCCGGCCAGGCAACGAAGTGGAGGTTAATTTCCCGCGCACGGTTTCGCTGGCACGTCAAAAAGGACAATATGCTCGGATTAAGCTGGGCAAGGTATTGCGCGTCGAGCGGTCCGAAATGCTGCACAACGGCACAATCGGGCTGGCGGTGCAGTTTTTGTCCTAAGCCCCCTTTTCTGTGATGGGAAAAAAGAAACGCCGATCAAGGTAACCCCTTGGCCGGCGTTTTTTGTTGTTCGAATGAGTACATTACTCGGTTATCTGCATCTGACGGATAAATGAATCCGCTTCCGCCATCGAGCGGTTCATTTCATTAATCAATATTGTTATTTCCTTCTCAATTACATCTAATTCGCGATCCAGCGAAGAAACGGCCTGGGCGTTCAAATTGTGCTTCAGGAAAAGCACCTGGTCCTTAAAGGACGTGAGCACCGGGTAAATCTTGTTGCGGGCATGCTCCATCGCCCCAATCAGCTTATCGTACCGCTGCTGGGTTTCGGCCATCTTTCTCTCGCTGGAAGAACGCAAAGCCGGGCTGGAGTATTGATCCAATTCATCTTCCCATTCACGAAATAAATCCTTGCCCACCCGTTTTACATCATCAATCCGGCTTTCAACGGTACGAGTACGCGATTCGCATTTATCGTACTGCGACTTGATTTCCTTATATTTTTCGTCCAGCATGGTACCTTTGTAGCCTACAACACCGCGGAACTCATCCAAAGCCGTTTCAAACTGTTCTTTGGCTTCCATTTGGGCATCCCTTGCAGAAGTTACCTTACTGACCAGAAGGTCCTTTTTCTGCTTTCCGAAAACTTCCATTGTCTTGTAATAGGTTTTCTGGCAGCTGCAAAGCAACACCGCACCGCCCAAAATCCATAAAAATGACCGAATCTTCATCTGTCATCCTTTCAATTGTTCTCAGTCCATTATTTTCAATGCTTTATTATAACCATACCAGCCAAACAGACAAGAGGTTTAAAAAACATTGTATTTATAATTGTCGCCATTGTCGGCCGTCTTTTTCGAGCAATTCTCGGGCTGCGGCGATGTCTTTATCGCCGGCAGGGTAATACGACAGTTTTTTATTTCCTTCGGTCCAATAATCAAGCACCGGCTGGACAATTTGCCAGGACAGCATCACGCTGTCTTGCCGGGTAAACAGCGTCGCATCGCCGGCAAAACAATCCAGGAGCAGCCGCTGATACGCTTCCGGCATCTTCATTCCAAAGACTTTCTGATAATCAACCGCAAGTTCCAATTCGCTCATACAGAGCTTTGAGCCGGGACGCTTGGCCTGCAAGCTCAAATACATCCCTTCTTCCGGCTGAATCTGAAAACGCAGGACATTGGAGGAAAAATCATCCAAACCGGACGATGCAAACATCGAATGCGCAACCGGTTTAAACACAATTACGATTTCAGTCATCTTGCGATTCATCCGTTTTCCGGTACGAAGATAGAATGGAACATCTTTCCATCGCCAATTATCAATTGCCAGCCTGGCGGCGATGAATGTTTCCGTCCGGGAATCCGCCGGAACTCCCTCTTCGTCTTTGTATCCGCAGACCAGCTTGCCGCCAATTTGACCTGCACTGTATTGAGCACAGACCACATTGCTTGCGAACTGCTCGCGGCTTAAGGGGCGAACACAGCGCAGGAGTTTGGCTTTCTCATCACGGATACAATCCGCTTCAAAAGAGGCTGGAGGCTCCATCCCGACCAGTGAAACCAGCTGCAATAAGTGGTTTTGGAACATATCCCGCATCGCGCCGCTTTTTTCATAGTAGCCGGCACGATGCTCCACGCCGACCGTCTCGGCTATCGTAATCTGAATATGGTCTATAAAGTTACGGTTCCATAACGGCTCAAAAATGCTGTTGGTAAATCGGAAAATCAGCAGATTCTGGACCGTTTCTTTGCCGAGATAGTGATCAATCCGGTAAATCTGAGATTCATTAAAGCAGCGGCGCAAACAATTATCGAGCTGTTTGGCGCTGTGAAGATCGCTGCCGAAGGGCTTTTCAACGATAATTCGAACCTGCTGAAACCTGCCTGAAGCGGCGGGACAGGACAGGTTGCTTTTCCGCATCTGATCAATGACCGCCTGATATAAAAAAGGAGGAAGCGACAGGTAAAACACCCGGCATCCATTTATCGCATACCGCTCATCCAGTTCGGTTAATCGGGTCTGGATACGCTGATAAAACGCCGCATCCTCATACGCGCCGGAACAAAAGTACATTCGCGATAAAAAATCTTCGGCCCCACTTAAATCGTCAATAGCGGCGTCAAGCAAAGACTGCCTGACCAGTTCACGGAAGCGGTCGTCGCTATATTCACTGCGTCCGCAGCCCAGCAAATAAAATCCGCCGGCCAGTAAATCTCGACGATAAAGCTGGTACAAACTCGGATACAGTTTCCGGCACGCCAAATCTCCGCTGGCCCCGAATACCGTCAGCGAAACCGGACCTGCCGGAGTTTCCGCACAAACGACATTCCACTTATCCGCAATCGCCTCGATACGCTGCATCGCTGTGATTTCCTAAAAAAACAAACCCTCCGAAGACTATCCGAAGGGTTTGAATTTCATTTAGACGGCCTCAAATTCCTCTTTTCCGGCACCGCACTCGGGGCAAACCCAGCCGTCCGGAATATCCTGAAACGCAGTCCCCGGAGCAACATCGTTATCCGGATCGCCCTTGGCAGGGTCATAAATATAGCCGCACATTAAACATCGATACTTTTCCATTGCTTACTCCTATATCTGAAAATAGTTCTATTGATCATATTGTCTTTTACCGTGAAATCCCCCCAAGGTCAAGCGTCGTCCTTTCAGAAAATAACGTCGATTACAACCTTAGGCTCAATCCTGAAAAAAGCATCCTTACCTTCAAAAAATCCATGCTCCGCTATCAAATGAATATTTAAATCCGTCCAGCTCACTGTTTTTCCCGTATCTTTTCGCTGGGCGGTGGTAATTCGCTTTTCATATCGACCCGCATGGGGCCAGGGGCACACGATAAAACCTTTATAATCCTCACTTTTAACCAGCAAGTTGTCACTGACCTCTATCCAGTTTCCCAAAGCCGGACGCGCCAAATCCCGCAGCTGCTGCATCTTGTCCGCAATTTCGGCCGCAGTTTTGCCCAGCCGATTCAATACGGCGGCATCCTCGGCAATCACCTCCGTCACCTTGCGGAGGTCGCTGCCCATAAAACCGCCCGCAGCCAGCTTGCCCGAACGAAGCATCGCTTCCAGATTTTTATCCTGCGGCGACTCTTTCATCGCGCACCTGCCTTATGCAAACTTGTCATAATATATTTTATTTTCCGGCATTCCCAAATTCTTCAACACTTTAATCGATGCATCAATCATTCCCGGGCTGCCGCACAAGTACCCCTCATGGCCGCTTAAATCCGCAAATGATTTCTGTACCGCCTCGGTTACCAGACCTGTCGATCCCTGCCAGTTATCTTCCGGTGCCGGACGGGCGACAACCGGATGAAACGTAAACGAATGCAATGATTTTCCAAACTCGGCCATTTGTTCGTGCAGGCACAAATCCCGGACGCCGTTGCCGCCAAAGAAATAATCCGCCTTGCGAGTCGATCCGGTATTGCGCATCTGATGCAAAATCGACACAAACGGGGCCATCCCGCTGCCGCCAGCGATGAAAATCATCGGGGCCTGAGTATCTGTCATCCTAAAGTCACCATACGGCCCGGTCAGATCCACGGTATCGCCAGCCTTTAAATAATCAAACATCCACGTCGTGCAGATACCATTCGGCACCCGCCGCACGATCAAATCAACAAAATGGTTATCTTTCGGGTCAGAGGCGACCGAATACGCCCGGCTCACCTCCTCGACCCCTTTTTTATACGGAGGACAAGTTATCTGCACATACTGACCGGCTGTAAAATCCATCACCTGGGGCTCCAGCAGTTCAAACCGAAACCGCTTCATATCATAAGTCAAATCCTCCATCTGGGCCAGCTTGGCACGATATTGGCGTATCGCGAATAATCCGGCCGGGATTTGAATCAACAGGTTTTTCTTTACCTTAACCTGACAGGCCAGCCGCACCCCGTCTTTTTGCTCCTGCGGAGTTAATAAAGGTGTTTCCGTCGGCAGCAGCGGCCCGGCTCCGTCTTTCACCTGACACTTGCACACCCCGCAGGTACCCCGACCGCCGCACGCGCTGGGCAAAAATATCTTCTCTGCCTTCAGCGTTGCCAGCAGCGATCTGCCGCCTTCAACCGAAAGTTCTTTTTGGGCATTGATATCAATTTTGCAGGTACCATAATTCTGCAAGACCTTTTCGCTGACAACCAGGACATAGGCCAGTCCCGCCGCGATACCGCTGATAACCAGTACTGAAATGATTACTTCAAGCATCTATTGCAGTACTCCGGTAAATCCAATGAATGCCAATGCCATAATCCCCGCTATAATCAAGGTAATTGCAGGACCCCGCAATCCGGCGGGAATTTTGGACTCATCGAGACGCTGTCGGATTCCGGCCATCGCGACAATGGCCATCAGCCAGCCAACTCCGCTGCCGAAACCAAACCCCGCCGAGACAATCAGCGAATACTCGCGAATCACCATCCACAATACCGCACCTAAAATCGCACAGTTCACCGTAATCAGCGGCAGAAAAATCCCCAGCGCCAAGTACAGTTTCGGTGAATACCGGTCAATCACCATTTCCAGCAGCTGCACAAAAGCGGCAACGATGATAATAAACAAGATAAACTGATAAAACTCCAGTTTCAGCGGTACCAGCACCCACCAATACGCCATCCAATTCAGAACCGTCGAAAAGGTCATCACCACCACGACCGCCGCCCCCAGGCCTACTGAGGTTTTGATCTCCTTGGACACGGAAACAAATGAACACATCCCCAGAAAATAGCTCAGCAGAATATTCTGCGTGAACACTGCGGCAAAGCAGGTCACCACCGCCAGCCAGACTTCCGAACTGAATGAACCGGACGGAAACATCGTCATTTCTTTGACCCTTTCACATCCACAGAGCGGCACAGCCACATCACCATCGCCAGCACAAAAAATCCCGCCGGCGGCATCACCATAATAATCCATTTATCCCAGTGCGTCGAAAAATACGGCACCGCAAACCCCATAATCGTCCCCATACCCAGCAGTTCCCGAAATGCAGCAATCGCCAGCAGAACAAACGAATACCCCACGCCGCTGACAAAGCCGTCCAGAAAAGAAGGCCAGGGCTTATTCGACCCGGCAAACGCCTCACACCGCCCCATCACGATACAGTTGGTAATAATCAGCCCCACATAAGGCCCAAGCTGGCGGCTCATTTCGGGCCAATACGCCTTGAGCAATAAATCGATAATAATAACATAAAACGCGATAATCAAAACCTGCACCATCATACGTATCGACCGCGGCGTCTGAGTCCGCAGCGCCGAAACCGTCGCACAGCTTAGAGCCGTAACCAGAGCCAGCGACACGCACATCACCAGAGTATTGACCACCAGGTTCGTCACCGCCAGCGTGCTGCAGATTCCCAGTATCTGACGAAAGATGGGATTTTCATACCACAGTGCATCGAGAATGATCTGTTTGGATGTTTTCACGGCAGTCCCGTTGCTCATTGACTCTGCCCTCCTTTGGCCATGCTGCCGCGCCATGACACAACGGCATCATTGAGCAGCTTTTCCAGACGCACACAGGTCTGAGTCGCTCCGGTGACGGCGGAGATATCCTTATCCGTCGCCTCCGCAGCCGGCCTGATGAGAATCGGCTTATTGCTAAGATTGAGCACCTTGCCCGCAAACTGCTCATAGAAAAAAGGCTCAACGATACGGGCTCCAAGCCCGGGGGTTTCGGCCTGCTCGTAAAACCAAATCCCCAATATTGTCTGCTGGTCTGGGCCAATGCCAATAACACCCCGAATTTTTGACCAAAATCCCTGACCTTCAAACGGCAGTGCATACCCCTCGATAGCCCCATTCGGCTGATAGACAAAAGCCCCTCCAGCGGAGCTGGGCTTCGAAAAATCCCGGTTAAATACCGTATGAATTTCCATAGGCGTTTTTACATCTACCGAACCGATGCATCGTATCACAGCGGTTTCAAAAGCAATTTCCTTGTTGCGCTTGACCTGAGGTTCGGTGAATCGCGCCAGCCCAATCAGAATCGTGCTGAGGATCGCCGTCAGGATAAACATAAACACAACAGCCCAGTAGCGGTTCTGTTTCATACTCCGCCCCCCACCGCGGCCGCCGGGGCTTTTTTCTTCGGCCAGTACGTCTTGACGGCATAATCCATAATCGGAGCAAACATATTTCCAATCAGAATACTGAACATCAAGCCGCCGTTAAAGATAGAAAAATTGCGGATAACCAGCGCACAGACACAAATCAGAATGGAGTAGGCGATTTTGGCCTGCTCTGTGCGGGGCGAACTGACCGGATCGGTAGCCATATAACAGGCCGCCAAAAAAAATCCGCCGCCCAGAATCGACGACAGGCCTCGCGGTACAGGAGCCCCTAACTGATAGAGAACTTCATTCAGCACAAAATAGCTGATGGTCATCGTCAGGATAATCGTCCGGCTGGCAGTTTTCGTAAGGTATAAATAAATCCCGCCTGTCAGCAGCAAAATCGCACTGGTTACCCCCATCGACCCGGGAAGATTGCCGACCAGAAGCGTTTTCCACAACGACCATTGATTCACCTTGACATGTTCATCGGCGCCAAGACGTGCTGGAACAACCCGAAGCGCCTCAGCATCGGAACTGTCGGCCAATTCAATCCGCCCCGCTTTGAGATGCGCTAAGGGTGTAGCAGACGTTTTGGCGGATGTGCCATCCGCGTTAACCATGGTAGTCCATTGCTTCAGCCCGCCCCAGGGACCTTCTGCTGTCGGGTACCATATGCCGGTCAATGCTATTGGAAAACAGATATAGACAAAGCATCTGCCTGCGATGGCCGGATTGAAGATGTTTTTACCGAACCCCCCGAACATCTCCTTGGAGAATAAAACCGCAAATCCCATCCCCACCGCCAGAATATGCCAGCCGACGCCGGGAGGCATCGCCAAGGCAAATAAAATTGACGTAACAAAGACTGCTTCGCTGACAGGCTCTTTCCGCCAGCGGCAAAAAAGCCATTCATACAGCCAGCCTGCTGCACAGCAGAACAAAATCATCACCAGCGAACGCCAGCCAAAGAAATAAACACTGCCCGCAATCGGCGGTATCAACGCAATGAGCATTTTTCGCATTATAGGCTGTTTGCGAAAAACGGGGCTTTTTTTTACCGTCTGTGCCATTCCTGCCTTCCCATCATTTGGAGTCGTTCACCGCAGATGTTATTTTTTCAGCAATTGAAGCTTACCGCCGATGGTGGACACATGCATCATTTCTTCAATGATGATGCCCTGGACTTTTTCCTTGCCTTGTTTGGACGGCACAAAGTCTTTAAGCCCTACATAAAACGCAATCGAATTCTTTTCCGCCTGCAATGCGGCACACAGTGTTTCTTCCGGTGTTTCCCGGCCTGTAAATTGCTGGGTCGGGGAAGCCTTACCTTCGGTTCCGTGAAAATCGGCCATGGTCTGAAGATAGCGCATGACCTGATTATCCGGATCGTAGGTTACAGGTTCTTTCATCGCAGCGGACAGCTCTTTCCGCATATTGGCAAAGGTCTTTTCGTGCCCGTCTTCCATCGCTGCCAGCTCCGAAAACATCTTGCGGGTTTCGGCATCTTTGGCTTTTTCGGCCGCTTGACGATAGAACTTCGCGCCGTTGCGCTCGATTTCCTCGGCCATTTCAAATACTTCATCGACATT
>JBHJNC010000231.1:0-9636 GCA_048497675.1 Gimesia maris | reverse complement strand
AAGAGTATCAGGAACACGCCGCCGCCGATTAAGAGAATCGGCGCGGAACGCTCGACTTTTTCCACAATCGCAGGGTCGTTGCTGAAGGTTGCGGTCAGCGATTCGATGGGGCCTAACGTCGGCGTCGTCGCCCAGACTATGCCCCACGGCAAGAGACCCCGCAGGAGAAAGACGGCAAAAAGCAGGCCCCAAAACAGGAACCACTTGCGGGCCTTTTGGCCCATCGTACTCAAAACCTCGGCATTGATGATTGCATTGTCGATGCTGCTGATGGTTTCAAACAGACTCAGACCGATGACCGTTAATACCATGGAGAATAAATTCATTGGAATCCCTTGAAGTAAAGAATGCATTAACTTTTGACGATTTCAACCCTGCATTGCGGGATGGCATCGAGAAACAGACGGCCATAGGGCTTGGAGACGATACGGCTGTCGAGGACAACGACCATGCCGGTATCGGTTTTGTTGCGAATCAGGCGGCCGAAGCCCTGTTTGAATTTGATAATCGCCATCGGGAGCTGATACGAATAGAATGGATTGCCGCCTTTGGCTTTGATGGCTTCGATGCGGCCCTCGATCAGCGGATGACTCGGCACGGCAAACGGCAGGCGGACAATGATGACATTGGACAGGCTCTCGCCGGGAACATCGACGCCCTGCCAGAAACTTTCGGTGCCGAATAACACGCTGCGGATATCCTGCTTGAACAGGTCGAGCAGACGGATGCGATCCATCCCCTGCCCCTGGACAAGCATTTCCATATCCTGGTCCGCCATCCAGCCGCGAAGTCTTTCGGCGACCTGCTGGAGCATCTGGAAGCTGGTAAACAGCACAAACGCCCGGCCGTCGCTTTTAATCAGATATTTCTGAATGGCCAAAGCCGCCCGGTCAATATAGGTTTTGTCATTCGGGTCGGGCATATTGGCCTGCAGATAGAGCTGGACCTGACGCTCATAATCAAACGGCGAGCCGACCTCGAGCGAGACATAATCCTGCAGGCCGATGCGAGAGGCGAAATACGCAAAGCCCTGGTCATCGGCAGTACAGCTTAATGTCGCACTGGTCACAATCACCGATTCACAGGCCTCAAACAGCGTACCGCGAATAAACGGGGCGGCATCGATGGGGGCACTGCGAAGCGTGGTGCGCGTCGTATGGTTTTGTTCGTTTTCGACCCAGTAGATAAAGCCCTCGCGGCTTTGGGCCATAAACTCCGTCAGCTCCTGCTCCAGTTCCAGACAGCGAGCGGCGGCCTGCATCAGCTCAAACCGCTCATCATCGTCTTCGCCGAGGGCTTTGGCCAGCTTCTGAATCGCCAGACGCAGACGGCGGATTTCGGAGGTCAGCGTGTCTTTGACAAATCCCGGCTCGCACCGGGCAGTGGCATTATCCGGCCGCTGAGCCAGCCAGGCCTGAACCTGCGTGAAAAACATCCGCACGGCCGTTTTGCAGTTGCGCACCAGGGCCTGGCAATCTTCGGATTTATTGATATGAACCAGCAGCCCCCGGCCTTTGCGCTGATTGTAGAGATTGTCCAGCACATACAGCAGCATCGACTGGCTGATGCGGATGCCGAACTGGTCTTCGGCAACATGTTCGATATTGTGGGCTTCGTCGATAATGGCGAATTTAAACTCCGGCAACAGACCCGCGGCGCCTTCGGACTTAATAACCAGGTCGCTGAACAGCAGCGCGTGATTGACGACGATGATGTCGGCGGATTCGAGCCGTCTTCGTGCCCGCTGATAGAAACAGCCGGAAAAATGCTTGCATTTGCGTCCGCGACAGTTGCCGTGCTCGCTCTGTACCGCCTGCCACAGGGCCGGCGAAGGCAGGAAATCCAGTTCACTGGCTACGCCTTCTTCGGTGCGGCCGGCCCAGTCTTCGAGTGCGGCCAATTCATCCCCGCCGCCGTCGTCGAACAAGGTCCACTGACGTTTGCGGGCATAATCCAAACGACGGCGACACAGGTAATTATTGCGGCCCAGAGCCAGGCGGAATGTGATTCCGTGATTGATTAGACCGGATAAAAAAGGCAGGTCTTTGGTATACAGCTGCTGCTGAAGATTGATGGTGTAGGTACTGATGATAACCGGGCCGTTTTTCTGCAGCGCCTGGTCAAAGGCGCCGGCAAGATAGGCAAAACTTTTGCCGACCCCCGTGCCGGCTTCCACCGCCAGCCGCTGCCGCTTCCGCAAGGCCCGCTGAACCGCGTGGGCCATCTCCAGCTGCTGCGGACGGCTTTCAAAATTGGGCCAGGCTTTGGCAACCAGCCCCTCCGCCCCCAATAGAAACTCGGCGTCCATACCCTCATTCGGCAACAATGCAATCAAGTCTTACCCCATCCTTAGGTGTTGATGTTAATTGTTTGACTGATTGATGTTCACAGGACCAGCCGGGGCATTGATGACTTTGGCGAGCAATTGAACCGCAGCATCCTCAGGCATTAATTCCAAAGCACGGTTGATGGCCTGCTGTGCGGACTGAATCTTGTCGTCCTGCCAGAACAGATAGGCCATCAGAAACGCCATTTCGCCGCTCCTGCTCAGTTCCTGCCACCGTGCCATTTCCAGCATACGATTTTCAAATATGTCACGATCCGGCAGCATGGAAGCGAAATTCATTTTCGCTGCCGCCAGGGTAGAATCCAACGTAATGGCACGGTTCAGATAGTAAGCGCTGCTCATATACTCCCCGGCTCCAAACAACGCCCAGCACTGCCCTGCATAGGCCATCGCATTTTCCGGCTGGCAATAGAGCGCCAAACCATAGGTATCGGCAGCTTTATAATATCTGCCTTCCTTGAGGTATTCCTGCGCCGCGGCAAAATACTCTTTGACTTTCTGTTCGTTTTGCGAGGCAATTCTTTGCTTTACGGTCTCTTCAGATTCCGAGTCAAAGAGGGACCTGTAAGCAGAACCCGCAGCGTCTTCGGATTTGGATTCTTCCTGAGCCTGCTTGGCTTCCAATTCGGCTTTCTTACGAGCGTCATCCAGTTCTTTCTTTTTGACGTCTTCCAAGACCTGGTCACGAATCTGTTCATAGCGATTCGGGGTCGGCTGCTCTTGAGCTTTGGTATCCACTTCGGGACGCTCAGTTTTGGGCAGCAGCAAATCCGGGTCGACCTGCATATCTCTTTTCTTGCGGTTCTCTTCGGCTAAGGCATTGATGTCCTTATCCTTCTTTATTTCAGGCGTTTTGGTCAGCAAATCCGGATTGATTCGGCGGTCCAGCTCGCGGGCCAAATCCTCCGGTCGGCTTGTAATGGGTCTTGGCAGCGGACCGAACTGGGTATTGGCCAGCTGGGGCAAATTGGCCGGAGCATACGGATTGACCATCGGATTGTTGCCGCCTGTGGAGGCCCTGGAGTAATCCATCCGTATGCCTGTACGCGGGTCGTAATAACTGGTCGTGCCGCCAACCATCGACGGTGTAGGGCTTGACGAGAACCGCTGAACGGACCCGCCGCCAGAGCGGTCATAATAAAACGATGAGCCGTAAGGAACAACACCGCGGAATGAGCGTCCGGAGGAATCGCGGAGGAACACCGTACCGCCATTGCCGGATGACGACGTATTGGGCACCAGACCGCTCTGTGAAGCGCTGGGTACGCCTGTGGCAGACCCGCCGGGCGGAGTTGTATAAGGGTTTGCCGCTGTTACCATTGCCGCAGTTAACATTACGCATACCAATAAAGCAAGCCGTCTCATCTGAATTGCTCCTTTATTTCTCTTTTTCGTCAGCATATCTGGGTTTTTCAGCCCATTTTAATTTTGTCGCCAGCGTATCCCACTGGGTACGCAGCGGATTATGAACGACCAGAAACTTACCCGGATGCCGTTCAACGATAATTTCATCATTGACAGAGAGCCTTTGTCGAAGGTGACCATCCAGCATCACTGTCGTATCATCATTGACCCGCAAAGCCTGGATTTTAAGGCGGCTGCCGGCATCCATCACAATCGGCCTGAAACTCAATGAATGCGGACAGATAGGCGTTAAGACTATCGCCGATATATCCGCAGTCAAAATCGGACCCCCGGCAGAAAGATTATACGCTGTTGAACCCGTTGGCGTTGAAACAATCAAACCATCGCCGATGCAGCCCGCCAAAAACTGTCCATTCACTGCGATTTGCAGCTCTATCATATTGAACGGCGAGCCGGCTGAAATCACGACATCGTTGACCGCTTTTGCATCAATTTCGATGTTGTTGTGCTTGCGTATCTTACAGCGCAATACCATACGCTGTTCGATTGCAGATTCTCCCTTTTGATTATCCGGTCAAACATCGACTCCAGTTCCGCAACACTAAACTCAGCGAGGAATCCCAACTTACCCACATTAACACCGATTACAGGGACTTCTGTTTCGCACAGCTGCCGGGCTGCCCCCAGGATGGTGCCGTCCCCGCCGAAGACAACCGCAAAATCTGCTTTGCGAAGGGTCTCTGTAGGACAATCCCCTTCCAGGCAATTGACCAGGATCTCGGCCTTGTCGCGGACGAAATTTAGAAACTGCTCCAGAGCCTTCGAGGCGTTGGGCCTTTTGGGGTCGGAGAACAAAATAAGCTTGGGTTTAGCCATATCAACTTAAACTGTAACTACTTAATCCATATTCAGTTATTTTCGGCCTAACACGGCTGCTGGATAATCTTTTTTACGATTTGCACCATATTTTCGGCCGTCAGACCCATCCATTCAAGCTGTCGGCTGCGGGATGCGGCAGGGATAAACTCATCGGGCCCTGCAAGGATAACCGCCTTTCCAATAGCCTGCTGCATAGCCTTATTATCGGACACTGCAGCTTGTTGGATAGCCGCTTCCAGGACCGCCGAACCAAAACCGCAGGTCAAGCTATGGTCTTCGGCAAGGATAACTGTCTTATCTTGAGCGAATAACTCGACAATCGCCGGGTCAATCGGCTTGGCAAAACGGGCGTTAACAACATCAATTTCAATGTCTTCCTGCTTGAGCAGGTCAGCCGCAGCCAAGGCTTCTGAAAGAACGGAACCGACCGAGACAATAGCGACTTTCGAGGTCCCTTTGCGGACCCAAACAGATTTGCCCTTGGCGAAAGAGACAGAAAGCGACGGATGTAATCTGGTTTCACTAACTTCTTCTTTTGGATAGCGAATGGCGATGGGATTTTTGGCATTGGCGGCATAATCTATCGCCAAAGCAACTTCCTGACCATCAGCCGGACAAAGCACCTCGACATTAGGCAGCATCCGCATATAGCCAATATCCAGCATTCCGTGATGGGTCGGGCCATCACTGGCAACCACACCCGCACGGTCAATGCAGAAGACCACCGGCAGATTCTGGAGAGAAGCTTCCTGGAAAATCTGGTCAATGCTCCGCTGCAGGAATGTCGAATAGATGCAGACAAAGGGTTTAAATCCCTGTTTGGCCAGACCGGCAGCGACATCCACAGCAACGCTTTCGGCAATCCCGACATCGATATAACGGCCGGGGAACGCCTTGCGGAATTTATTAAGTCCGGTTCCATCCGGCATCGCAGCGGTTATGGCAATCACTTTCTCATCGCGTGCGCCCAGTGCAACCAGGCCATCGCCAAACGCTTCGGTGAAGGACCGTTTACCCGATGCGGTGCTGACGCCGGCTTCACCATTCAGCTCGAATGGCCCGGTGCTGTGATATTTACGCGGGTTATCGTCGGCGGGGGTAAATCCCTTGCCTTTCTTGGTATAGACATGCAGAATCGCAGGGCTATCCAGATGCTTTAACTCGGTAAACAGGTGTATCAGCGACTGAATATCGTGCCCATCAACAGGGCCGAAATAGGGAATGTTCAGGCTTTCAAAAAGCCGGCTGGGAGAAATCGCCATCCGCAGGGTCTTCTTGAAATTCTCGAGGGCCCCTTCCATTTTCCGACCGACCACCGGCAGATGCTCTAAGATGCGATTGGTGGTCTTGCGAATATCTTCATAGGTATGGCTCAGGCGAACACCGGCCAGGAACTTGGCAACGGCGCCCTGCGTTACGTCAATCGCCATTGAATTATCGTTCAGCACAATCAGCATCTGGCGTTTGACCAGTCCGAGATTATTCAGAGCCTCGAAAGACAGGCCGTTAACTATACTGGCATCGCCGACCAGAGCTACAATTTTTTCATTGCTTGATTTGTATTGGGCGCCGATTGCCATACCCAAGGCGGTTGAGATGGCCGTTCCGGCATGTCCTACCGAGAAAACATCATAAGGGCTTTCAGCCGGATTCGGAAAGCCGCTCAAGCCGCCTTCCTGGCGAAGCCGGTCAAACTGATCTTTGCGGCCGGTGAGTACTTTGTGGGCATAACACTGATGGCCGACATCCCACAGCAGGCGGTCTGATGCAAAATCAAACACATAGTGCAGCGCCAGTGTCAAATCAACCATACCCAGATTGCTGGCCAGGTGTCCGCCGGTTCGACTGACCGAATGCGTAATCAATTCACGGATTTCCCCGGCGAGCTGATTTAACTGCTCAATCGACAGCGTTTTAATATCCTGGGGGCTATGTATCGTATCAAGTATCTTTGTCATTGCTTCGTTATAGTATTTGAAAAATAGAAAGTTTCATCCAGTATTTTACCCGTACCTTTTATCATCAGCCTGTCGGGGTAGGCTGTCATCATCGCCCATGTCATCCCATCAGGACTGTCAACCATTGCAGGCAGCGTTACATAATGAATCCCATTTTGCAGCACATATCCGCCAAAATGGTTATGACCGCAAAGATAGGCTCGCACGCAGCCGTATTTTTCCAGTATTACGCGAATGGGCTGACTTCGGAAATCGCCCTCCGGCAGCAATGGATAATGCCCAAAGACAATCACATTCAGTTTCCGTTCAGCAGCATCGTTAAGCGTTTTGTCCAGCCAGGTCAATTGCTCTGCCGCTGCGGCGTTTTGCTTATTCAATTCCACCGTGTCCAGTATCACAAACCGGAAACTGCCGCGGGTAAAGCAGTAATACCCTGTCGGAAGATTTAATTTTGCCAGAACAACGTCACGGCTAAGACCGTTAAATTCATGATTGCCGAGCACATAATATTTTGGACATTTTAGTTGATGATAAACCCCCAGGATACGGTCTAATTCCTGTTCGGCTTTCGCTCCACCATCTATTATATCACCCAACTCAATCGCAAAATCAGGCTTTTGCTGGTTTACGTTTTGAACAAACTGCTGGAGTCCGTTTAGAGTCTGGCGATAATACCATTCAGTGGAATCTTTGTCTGCATACTGTATATCCGCAACAACCGCAAAACTGACGTACTGTGTGTGTTTAGCGCATCCAGCCGTTAAAAATGCCGCCGTCAATACTATCCATAAAATATATGGAATTTTCTTTTTCATCCGTAATTAACTCTTTCGAATCAGCATCCGCTGAGCCAGCTGCCGCAGCAGCTCCGCCCGGCTGTTAAAGCAGCTCAATGCGTCAACAGCCTGAAGGGTAAGCTGTCCGGCAATTCTTTTTGACTCTTCCAAGCCAACCAGCGACGGATAAGTCAATTTACCCTGCTGCTGGTCTTTGCCGGCGGTTTTGCCCAACTGTTCGGTCGCAGCGGTAATATCCAGGATATCGTCGGCGACCTGGAAACATAAACCGAGCTTTAACCCATATTCCAACAGAGCCCCAAGCTGCTGGCTGGCGGCACAACCCGCCACAGCACCCAATCCGGCAGCGGCAGCAAACATCCGCGATGTCTTATTGATATGAATCCGCTGGAGCAAGTCCATCGTTCCAACCGTTTTCTCGGCCAGCAGGTCATCCATCTGCCCGGCAATCATTCCGGCAGCTCCGGCGGCGGTCGATAATATCCGCACCATCCGTATCGCCATCTCGGCATCTTCAACCTGACTGGACAAGACTTCAAAAGCCAGGGTCAGCAGCGCATCGCCAGCCAGAATCGCTACTGCTTCATCAAACTGCTTGTGGCAACTGGGCTGACCACGACGCATATCGTCGTCATCCATCGCCGGCAAATCATCGTGAATCAGCGAGTAGGTGTGCACCATCTCAATTGCGGCCGCAGCGGCCAGGGCCGCCTGATTCGTCTGTCCGCTAACCAATTCACAGCACCACAGCACTATCGCCGAACGGATTTTCTTGCCGGGGCTAAAGAGCATATATTCCATCGCCTCTTTGAGCCGGGCGGGAATCTCCGTCTGGTCGCTTAGTATCTGCCGGATTGCCGCGTCCGTCATCGCAACTTTACTATTTAATTCTGCCGCAAAATCAATAGGATTCATCCAATTTTGCCTTTATCAAACCTGATTCTGGATTTCTTCCAACAAAGGGGGTATTATACAAACTTTTGAGCCGGCGGACAGTCTGAAATGAAATTTTTCTCACCTCTGACGGTCTTTTTTTACCTGAATTAACAGTGGGAACAATGAATCAAAATACGCATTTATTACTGCTCGGCGTGACCGCCGTAGGCAAAGGGACACTGGCCTTTGAACTGGCCAAGCACCTTAACGGTGAAATTATCAGCATCGACTCGATGAAAGTCTATCGGCGGATGAATATCGGCACGGCCAAGCCGCCGTTGGAACGGCAGCAGCAGGTGCCGTACCATTTGATCGATGTGGTTGAACCGAGCGAGGCATTCAGCGTGGACCGGTTTCTCGCTCTGACAGAGGCCGCATCAAAAGACATACATGCACGAGGCAAAACTGTCATCGCTTCAGGGGGCACGGCAATGTATATTAAAGCGATGCTCTACGGCCTGTTTGACGCCCCGCCATCGGATCCGGCCATCCGCGACCGGCTTAAAAGCGAGGCACAAGCCGTCGGCCTGGCTGAACTGCATCGGCGAATGGCGGCAATTGACCCGGAGGCAGGCAATCGCATTCATCCCAATGATGAAAAACGGATTCTGCGGGCACTGGAGGTCTATGAATTAACGGGCAAGCCGATTTCAGACCTGCAGCAGCAATGGACAGCTGGAACCCCGGCGGCAAGCAACTGGTTTGTTGTCGGCCTAAGGCGAAACAAGGAAATCGAAAGCAAACGCATCAATCTGCGTGTCAAAAAGATGGTCGAAAAAGGGCTGCTCGATGAAGTTAAGTCCCTGCTGTCTGAACCCAAACCGCTTAGCCCGCAGGCACGGGTTGCCATCGGCTATGCGGAAATGATTGACCATCTGGAAGGCAAGATGAGCTTCGACGAGGCAGTTGAGCGAATTAAAATCAATACCCGCAAACTCGCCAAAGCCCAGCGGACATGGTTCAAGACTTTCCGCAACGTCCATTGGATAGACATTCCGGATGAGGCGGACGAACAATGGCTCTTTGACACCGCAACCAAGACACTAAAACTTTAGATTGCCAGAAATTTATTTCATTGCCTTTGCCGCGGCGGCCAGATGAGCCGGGGAGGTGCCGCAGCAGCCGCCAATGATGGCACAGCCCATATTGCGGATCTCAACCAGCGTTTTGGCGTAGTCTTCCGGCGATAAGGTATAGACAGCCTTGTCACCCTGAAGCTGGGGCTTGCCTGCATTGGGCTCAGCCAGCCAGCGGATATTGGTACCGAACAAGGCCGAACGGAACGCCTCAGCCAAAGCCAGATAGCCGTCCATATCCAGTGTACCGCAGTTAAAACCGACCGCGTGAACGCCGC
>JBHJNC010000230.1:0-6944 GCA_048497675.1 Gimesia maris | reverse complement strand
TTGAGTTTTTTGGTTAAATTTGATATAATGCATTCTAGTAAATCTGATTTTAATGGGGGTTGATTCTGCTATGCTGCCGTCAACCAAATAGATTGCCAAATTTTGGGAGATAACTATGAAAATAGTCTATGTTTATACTTTGCTGTCGTGCATGGTATGCTTAGCCGGTGCAGGCTATACAGATAATAACATTACTGTAAGCACTTTGGAACAAATTCTGCAACCTATTAACAATGTCCCCGCAGACAACGCGGGAGGCATTGATTTGATAGATGTGCCGCCGTATTGGGCATCTAATGATATATTAAGCCATATTCCGCTCTATTCAGATCAATCGCAAGGCATTATACCGTTTGGCAACGAAGTTATTAATGATGCTCCTGCTTTTATGATGGTTATGGCGCCGATTATCCCGGAACCTGCAACACTTGCAATCCTTGCTTTAGGCGCAATGACTCTCCTGAAGCGAAAATAACAATCATTACGTGAAAACACCTTTACCTTGGGACCGTTGCATTCCTCCGACGGTCCTTTTTTTGCACATAGCGCAGATTAATTCTATTTTGATTTGAGAATATCTCGAATCTCTGTTAACAGCAATTCCTGATTGGATGGGGCTGGCGGCACTGAGGGTTTGGCTTCTTCTTTCTTTTTGGCGATATTGATCACTTTGACCAGAGCAAAAACAGCCGCCGCAACGATCAGGAAATTAATGATCGTATTGATAAACATTCCGTAACTGATAGCGGCTTCTTTGGTGGTTACGTTGCCTGCAGCGTCGACTGCCTGCTTGACCAGAACTAATTTCAATTGGGAGAAATCCATTTTGCCAAGCAGAACCCCGATGGGCGGCATAATGATTTGATTGACCAGCGAATTGACAATCTGCCCGAACGCACCGCCGATAATAATACCGACCGCCAAATCTATCACGTTGCCCCGCATCGCAAAAGTCTTAAATTCTTTCCATAGACCCATACGCTATCCTTTCGAATTAAAGTCCATTTATGTCCTGTGATTAAAGACGCTGCCCTAAATCTGACATATTCTATTTTATATCGAGTTTTTTGGCTGTAAAGCATATTTTGGCTTGATTTTGTCCGAAAAAATGATGAAAATACTTTACAAGGAACATTTTCTGCGGTATGATGTTTTTTTTCGCCGGGGTAGCTCAACGGTAGAGCACGGCTTTCGTAAAGCCGGGGTTGTGGGTTCAAATCCCATCTTCGGCTGTATGCCGGATGCGACAAATTATGATATAACATCTGTAATTCCTGCCACTGAAAGCGTCAAATACGCTGGTTCAAAGTTAAAACTATTGCCGCATATCCTTTCTCTTGCCCAGAAATGCCAAGCTGAAAGCGTGTTCGACGGTTTTTCCGGCTCAACACGAGTTTCTCAGGCTTTTGCCCAATCTGGATACCGGGTTGTTTCGAATGATACCGCGGTTTGGTCAAAAGTCATGGCTCAATGCTACCTGTTAAACCAGCGGCCAGCCTGTTATTATCAGCCGATTATCGACCATTTAAACTCGCTTCCAGGGGTTGATGGCTGGTTTACGGAGCATTATGGTGGTAGTGAAAGTGTAATTGACCCGCAAGGCCGCGAAATCGTTAAAAAACCCTGGCAAATTCACAACACCCGAAAACTGGACGCCATCCGCGAAGAAATCGACAGGCTTGCCCTGTCGGAAGTCGTAAAATCGGTACTGCTGACCAGCTTGATGCTGGCGATGGATGAAGTTGACAGCACATTGGGACATTATGCCTCCTATCTGAGCCAATGGTCTCCGCGCTCATACAAGACAATGACGCTGCAGGTGCCGGCACTGTTTTATCCCGATAAGCAGCATACCGTTGTCCAGAAAAACGTGTTGGATGTCTGTGACAGAATTGAGTGCGATCTGGCATACTTTGACCCCCCTTATGGCTCAAATAATGAAAAGATGCCCCCCTCACGGATTCGCTATGCCGCATATTATCATTTGTGGACAACGATTTGCTTGAACGACCGCCCTGCAGTTTTCGGTAAGGCCAACCGGAGACAGGATTCATCTGACAGCCTGGCCCCATCGATATTCGAAGATTATCGACGTGCTCAGTCCGGGCGTTTTGTTGTTGTTGAAGCGATTGAGAAACTGATTCAGCAAACACGGGCCAAACATATTATTCTTTCCTACAGTTCCGGCGGCCGGGCCAGCACCGAAGAACTTCAGCAGATGCTGGAATGTTCAGGCCGGGTTTTGGAGACTGTTTCGGTGGACTATAAAAAGAATGTAATGGCCCAAATGCGATGGACAAATACCTGGATTCGCGATATGGAAGAACCCCATAGAGAATTCCTGTTTTTATTAGAAAAAAATTGAATATGCAGAGTTCATCTGAAAAACTAAGCCAACTTACCAAACAACTCACACGATTGGGCAAGGTCATAGTTGCCTTTTCCGGCGGCGTGGACAGTGCCTTTC
This sequence comes from Gimesia maris, assembly GCA_048497675.1. Classification (GTDB taxonomy): domain Bacteria; phylum Planctomycetota; class Phycisphaerae; order Sedimentisphaerales; family Anaerohalosphaeraceae; genus Anaeroglomus. The sequence goes on along the minus strand of JBHJNC010000230.1, from coordinate 4,477 downwards.
TGCTTAAAGTCGCCGTCGATACTCTTGGCAAAGACAACGTACTTGCCTGTATCGGGGTCAGTCCTTCTCTGTCTGCACATCAGCACAAGCAGGCCAAGGCGTTAGCCCGACAATTTGACGTGCAATTAGACGAAATCCCCGTCAGCGAAATGGACGACCCGTCCTATCGGGCCAACAAGGCCGACCGCTGCTTTCACTGTAAAAGCCGGCTGTTTAAATCGCTGATAGAAAAAGCGCAGCAGAAACATATTCCGCATATTCTCTGTGGGGCCAATTTTGACGATAAAGACGACTACCGCCCCGGCAATCGGGCTGCGGAGGTTTTCGGCATACTTAGCCCATTGATGGATGCGGAATTGACCAAAAACGAAATTCGCGAACTGAGCCGCCAGATGAATCTGCCAACCGCTGATCTGCCCGCTTCGCCGTGTCTTGCCAGCCGACTCGCTTATGGCCTTGAAATCAGTGAAGAAAAACTGGCACAGATTGAAAAAGCCGAAGACTTTATGCGGCATTTAGGTTTTGTGGAGTTTCGTGTCCGTCATCACGGCGATATCGCCCGTATCGAAATTCATCCGCGAGAATTTGAAAAAATATCCCCAGAACCTATTCGCGTACAAATCGTCAACAAACTGAAAGATATAGGCTTCCGTTATATTGCCCTTGATTTACAGGGTTTTCGCAGTGGAGCAATGAACGAAGTGCTCACTAACGATGAAAAGCAAAAAAACTGATTTTATCCGCAAACTCCCTATTTTGGGCCTAAGTTCTACAATTTAACATTCGCAAAAAAAGTAAAAATTTCTAATGTCGTGCAAACCTGACTGACGATAAATCAGTAGTAATAAAGGAGCTTTGGATTGACAAATGTGACAATTGCTGGCTCTTAATCAATAACCCAGAAGGTTATGTCAAGCTGAAAGCCGGTTGCTGACCGTAGAGAAGCACACAAGTGAGATGGTAATTTAGGCAATACGGATAAGCGAAGACAATTACGAGAAGAGCCAAGTTGAAAAGGGAGAGCCGTTCGCTCTCCCCTTTTTATTTTAAAGTCAGTATATTTACTCTTGACAATCACCATCTAATATTGTTGACTGGAATATTAAAGCTGTAAAAAACAGCTTATAAGGATGGGATTATGATTCCCGACAAGAAAACACCTGAACGGGAAGAAAAAGAGAAAACTTCGTTAGAACTTCTCCGTAAGCTTCGAGAAAAGCTCTTTTCTGAGCATATCTCCACCGCTCGGCTTGCAGCCCAACGGCTTGGATGGTTGCAGGATGACGGCTTAACCATACTAAAGGAGGCATTGTTTGGCGATTATTCGAAGATTGTCAAAAAAGCCGCTGCCTACGGCCTGCGAAGCATGCGAGGCAGGATGAAGCGGGCAGCCATTGAAGTCCTGCAGCAAGGCCTGATTCATCGCGACCGGACCACCCAGGCGGCCTGTCTTAAGTCGCTGCAAATTATCCACGGCGAGATTCCCAAAAGAACCGGCCCGGGCAAAAAATCCCAACCACCACGTAAGGGCGGCAAAATGCACATTCAGGAGTTGCCTGCGAATGCCAAGCCAAAAACGCATAGAGTCCCTCACAATCGACCCCAATAGAGCCTGCGATATTGAAGGCAAGCCATTAAAAACAGCAAGAAATCACTGGCACAAATCCAGCCATAATGGTAAAGTATCGCCCCGTTAGCCCCCTGCTGAATGGTCCTCAGGCGGCTTTTTTATTTTATGATCCGATAAGTTTATATAATTAAGGATAGACAATGCCTCCCCAATTTGTGTTTGAAATGAGCCATGTCAGCAAAAGCTATGGCGATAAGGAAATTTTACGCGATATCTCACTGTCGTTTTACTACGGAGCGAAAATCGGGGTCGTGGGCGAAAACGGCTCCGGCAAGACGACGCTGCTGAAGATTATGGCCGGGATTGACAAAGACTTCCACGGCGAAGCCAAACTCACCCCGAAGATGACCCTTCGCTATGTTGCGCAGGAGCCTCAGCTTGATATGGACAAAACCGTCCGGGACCACCTGAAAATGGCCATCAAGCCCACTCTGGATATGGTGGACCGGTTTAATGCTATTTCCGAACGTCTTGGCGACCCGCAGCCGGAAGATGATATGGATAAGCTGCTGGAGGAACTCGGCGCTCTGCAAGATAAAATTGACGCCTGCGAGGGATGGGAGACCGACCGGCTGATGGATATTGTTTCCGATGCGATGGTGCTGCCGCCGGATGACGCACCGATTAGCCGGCTTTCGGGCGGTGAACGCAGGCGCGTGGCGCTGTGTATGGCCTTGCTGGAAAAACCCGACCTGCTGCTGCTGGACGAACCAACCAACCATTTGGATGCCGAAACGGTCCAGTGGCTGGAAACCGCCCTGCGTGAATATCACGGCACGGTTATTATCGTTACGCACGACCGGTATTTCCTTGACAATATTACCAAGTGGATTCTCGAGCTGGAAAACAGCCGAGGGCTGCCTTTTGAGGGTAATTATTCTTCGTGGCTTAAGCAGAAAACGGAACTACTGCGAATCGCCGAGAAAAAGGAATCCCAGCGGCAAAAGACCCTGGCCCGGGAATTGGAGTGGATTAACACCTCTGCGAAGGCCCGCAACCAGAAAAATCAGGCCCGCATCAACGCCTACGAGCAGTTGTCCGCTGCCGCACCGGTCGATGACCGCGGTGATGTGCTGATTCAGATTCCAGCCGGACAGCGACTGGGCGATAAAGTGCTGTCGTTTAAATCTGTCAGCAAGGGGTTTAATGGAAATACCCTGCTGGAAGGCTGCTCGTTTGAACTGCCGAGAAACGCGATTGTCGGCGTTATTGGTCCCAACGGTATCGGTAAAACCACGCTGTTTCGGATGATTACCGGACAGGAAAAGCCAGATATCGGCACTATTGAAGTCGGCTCGACGGTCTCCATCGGTTATGTAGATCAGCACCGTGACGCACTGGACGATAACAAATCCATCTTTGAAGAAATTACCGGCGGCAAAGATACCATCGATGTCGGTACAATCAATATGCCCTCCCGGGCGTATGTCGCACGGTTTAACTTCCGCGGCGGCCAGCAGCAAAAGAAAGTCGGCCAATGCTCCGGCGGCGAACGCAACCGTCTGCACTTAGCCAAGATGCTCCGAACGGGCGGCAACCTGCTGCTGCTGGACGAACCGACGAACGACTTGGACGTCAATACGATGCGCGTCCTGGAACAGGCGATCATTGATTTTCAGGGCTGTGCGATGGTCATCAGTCACGACCGTTTTTTTCTCGACCGCATCTGTACGCACCTGCTGGTCTTTGAGGGCAACGGCAAAACCCAGTGGTTCCAGGGCAACTTCGCGGCTTATGAAGAAAAAGTCCAAGCCGAGAACCCCGACCGCGTTGCCCACCGCCGGGGTAAATACAAACAGCTTAAATTACGCTAAAATATCTCGCCGCCGTCAAATTTATTTTGGCGGCGGTTTTTTATCGCTCCAGCGCAGCCCGCACCGTGCCGATAAACTCCACAACCTGCTTTTTCATTGCAGCGGGATTGCCGAGATTATCTTCAATGCATTTAACGACGCGCGAGCCGATAATCACACCATCCGCACCGGCAGCGGCGACTTCTACCGCGTGTTCGGGAGTGCTGATGCCAAAGCCCACACAGACTGGCACCTTGGTTAAGCTCTTAAGTTTCGCAACAAGGGGTTTGACTGCATCGGATAAAGCATTCCGTTCGCCAGTCGTTCCCAGCAGCGAAACGGTATAGATAAAGCCTGTGGTTTTGGCGGCGATTTTTTTCATCCGGTCTTCGGGCGTATTCGGGGTAGCCATAAAGACCGTTTCCAGCCCGGCCGACAATGCCGCCGGGCCAATTTCATCCGCATCGTCAATGCTGATATCCGCAATCAGGACGCTGGTTCCGCCGGCTTTCTTGAAATCCCTAAAGAAAGCTTCTACTCCGTAATGATAGATGAGATTGTAATAAACGAGCAGGCCTATCGGAATGGGCTTATATGCGGACACTTTAGCGATAAAGTCCAACGCTTTTTTGGGAGTCATGCCATTTTGCAATGCCCGAATGTCGGCCTTTTGGATGGTTGGGCCATCAGCAATCGGATCGGAAAACGGTATGCCCAATTCCAGAACATCCGCCCCTGCGTCGATGGCGGCTTTGACCAGATCAAGTGAGGTTGTTTCATCCGGGTCGCCGATAACAAAAAAAGGAATCAGCGCCGCTCGATTAATTTTTCCGAAAATATTGCTATAGGATGTCATACAAAGTCCTTTAATTTTTCCCTTTGCCCTTTACTTTCCCAAGGGTCTGTGTTGTTCAACGATACCAATATCTTTATCGCCCCGGCCCGAAAGATTGATAACAACTGTCGTCTCGGCGGGCAGCTTGCCTTTTTGCTGGCAGACCCACGCCAGAGCGTGCGCACTTTCCAGCGCCGGCAAAATGCCCTCCAGCCGAGT
>JBHJNC010000229.1:0-10989 GCA_048497675.1 Gimesia maris | reverse complement strand
CAAGAACCTAAGAATATCAGCGGAAAATAATGGAAAAATCGGAAATTCGTGAGTGGATCAGTACGTTAGCGGCCCGGATAGAGCATATTCGGGACTGGCTTTGACATATCTTCAAAACTCATCAAACGCGGGGAACTTGAGCAGAAAATGGCTCAAGAGGGCTTCTGGGACAATCCGGAAGCGGCCAAATCAGTGGTTTCACAAATCAGCGGGTTAAAGTCCGTCATCGAGCCGGTGCTGGCGGCGGACAAATCTATCCGGGATATTCAAGACCTGTTCGAGCTGGCAGCGGAGGAAAATGACGCGGCGACGCTGGCGACAATAGAGCAGGATTTGGGTGTATTAGATAAACAATGTGAGAAAATCGAGATATCGGGGCTGCTCAGCGGGCCGGATGATTTGCGGAACTGCTTTTTCAGTATTCACGCCGGAGCGGGCGGGACGGAAAGCTGCGACTGGGCGGCGATGCTGCTGCGGATGTATACGCGGTATTTTGAGCGGAACGGCTATACATTCGAGGAAATGGATATTACCGAGGGCGAAGAGGCGGGCATCCGGTCGATTACGCTGCGGGTGGCCGGGCCTTTCGCATTTGGGAAGCTGTCGTGCGAGACGGGGGTGCATCGGCTGGTGCGTATCAGTCCCTTTGATTCCAACGCGCGGCGGCATACGAGTTTCGCGGCGGTGGATGTGATGCCCGAATACGACGACGATGTGGAGATAGAAATCGACGAGGAGGATTTGCGGATCGATACCTATCGCGCGGGCGGGGCGGGCGGACAGCATGTCAATAAGACCAGCTCGGCGGTGCGGATTACACATAACCCGACGGGGATTGTGGTGCAGTGTCAATCTGACCGAAGCCAGCATAAGAACAAGGCCGAGGCGATGCGGATGCTCAAAAGCAAGCTGTATATGCTCGAAGAGCAAAAGCGGGATGCGGAACTGGCGAAACTGTACAGCAACAAAGGGCAGATTGCCTGGGGCAGCCAGATTCGCAGTTATGTGCTTCAGCCGTATCAATTGATTAAAGACCACCGCACGGATTATCAGACGGGCAATGTCAACGCGATGCTCGACGGGGATATCGAAAGTTTTATCGAAAGCTATCTGCGTTATCGAGCGGAGAAAAAACATAAACAGCAGCAAACGGAAAAGGCAAAATAATGGCACAGATACAGGTCAAGGCGGCACAGGCCGATGCGGTAAAGGTCAAGACAGATATTTTGGCGGTGGGAGTTTTGGAAGGGTCGCTGTCGGGTTTGGCGGCGGCGGTGGATAAAAAGCTTAAAGGTGCGATTGATGCGGTGGTTAAGCTCGGGGATTTTAACGGCAAGACGGGCAGCAGCGCGGTAATCTATACGGATTGGGCGATTGCGGCCAAGCGGGTATTGCTGATTGGGCTGGGCAAGGCGGATAAGGTGGAGTTGGATACGCTGCGCAAGGCGGCGGCACTGGCGGCGAATAAGGCGGTGGAACTGAAGGCCGAGACGCTGTGCGTGTGTCTGCATCAGGATTGCGGGCACTTTGACGCGGAGAAAACGGGGCGGGTGATTGCGGAAGGGCTGTATTTCGGGGCATATAGATTTGATGAGTATTTGAGCAATGGGGCAAGTAAAGACAAAGTGAAGGTTGTGAAGGCGACAATCGCGGATACTTCAGCGAAGTTTGCCGCCGCGGCAAGTAAGGGCGTTAAGGCGGGGGCGATTTTAGGGGCGGCGCAGAATTTTACGCGGGGACTGGCGAATCGGCCGGCCAGCGTGGTAACGCCGAAGTTTATTGCTGATGAGGCGAAAAAACTGGCACGGCAGGTTGGGCTGAAGTGTACGGTACTGGATGAAAAACAGCTTGCGTCCAAAAAGATGGGCGGGATACTGGCGGTCGGGCAGGGTTCGGCGAATAAGCCGCGGCTGATACTGCTGGAATACAAGCCTGCCAAGGCTGCAAAAAATGCGGCGGCCATTGCGCTGGTCGGCAAGGCGATTACCTTTGATTCGGGCGGCATCAGCATCAAGCCCAGCGAGGGGATGCAGGATATGAAGTTCGATAAATCCGGCGGCATGGCGGTGCTTGGGGCGATGCGGGCGATTGCGCAGCTTAAGCCGAAGATGCGTGTGGTTGGGCTGATTCCGTCGGCGGAGAATATGCCCAGCGGGACGGCATATCGGCCGGGCGATATTGTGCGGATGTATAACGGTAAGACAGTTGAGATTCACAGCACCGATGCCGAGGGGCGGATGATTTTGGGCGATGCGATTGCGTATGCAGAGGAATTGGGCTGCAGGACGATTGTGGATATCGCGACGCTGACGGGGGCGTGTGTGGTTGCCCTGGGGCAAAAGCGGGCGGGTGTGATGGGCAACGATGATGGGCTGGTTGAACGGCTTAAGGCGGCGTCGAAAGCGGCTGGCGAGCGGATTTGGCATCTGCCGTGCGATGATGAATATGTGGACTTGATGAAGAGCAAGATTGCGGATTTGAAAAATACGGGCGGACGCTGGGCGGGGGCGTGTACGGGGGCAGCGTTTTTGAGCCAGTTTATTAAAGATGCCAAGTGGGCGCATTTAGACATCGCCGGCGTGGGCGTGTGGGGCGCCGACGAAGGGACGGCGCCGGGATCGATTGGGTTCGGCGTGCGGCTGCTGACGGAATTTGTCATAGTGAATAGTCGATAGTGAATAGCTGTGGAATGCCGCAAGCGGCATGGAAAGTTGTGCTGGATTCCCGCCTTTGCGGGTATGACAATGGAATATAACGATGAAGAAAAAAAATGATAAGCCGGTGGACTTGAAGCGGATTGAAAAGGCGGTAACCGAGATTCTGTGTGCGGTTGGAGAAGACCCGAAACGCGAGGGTTTGCGGGGTACGCCGGGGCGTGTGGCGCGGATGTATGCTGAATTGCTTGAGGGAACCAAGCATGAGCCGGCGGAGCATTTAGAAAGCGTTTTTCATGAGAAATACGACGAGATTGTGCTGCTGCGGGATATCCCGTTTTACAGTGTCTGCGAGCATCATTTGATGCCGTTTATCGGCAAGGCTCACGTGGCGTATCTGCCGGCGGGCAAGGTGCTTGGGGTCAGCAAGCTGGCTCGGATTGTGGATTCGTTTTCCCGCCGGCTGCAATTGCAGGAACGGCTGACCGAGCAGATTGCGGATTTCTTGATGGTCAATCTTAAGCCGCAGGGGGTTACAGTGGTGCTGGAGGCGAGCCATAGCTGTATGACGATACGCGGGATTAAAAAGCCCGGAGCGGTGATGGTAACCAGCGCCTTACGCGGAATTTTCAAGAGTGATCCGCGCAGCCGGGCGGAAATATTGTCGCTGATGCACCGGAGCGATCGCGATTAATGCACTATCTGGCGCGACAAATCCGATTTCAGATAGATCCCTTTGGGCATCAGGAGATTGCCGGCTGGAATTCGTATGCGGGTAAGCCGATTACGGAAGGTGTAGGGCTGTATTTGGCGCTGTGGGTACATTTGAAGTCTAAAGTCGACAAGGATACAGGGTTTGTCTTAAATGTATCCGAGATTGATTCGGCAGCCCGTGAATGGGTGATTCCGTATTTTCAGCAGCAATTCAATATATGGTTTAAGGATAGACAAACCCCAGGATTGGAACAAATTGCCAATCTGCTGCGTCAATCAAGGCTTCGGCTTGGAAAAGGCCTTGGCTTAAAGAAGAAACAGTGGCTATGGAAAATGGAGCTGGAGCTAAGCCCTTTTCGAAAACTATCAGTTAACTGGGAGCATTTGGAAATGGTTACCTATACGGAAAGATTTGAGTTCGCGGCGATGCACAAGCTGTGGAATGAAAAGTTTGATAAAAAGACCAATTTTGGTCTGTTTGGCAAATGTGCAAACCCGACCGGGCATGGCCATAATTATGCAATTGAGGTGGTGGTTGAGCCGCCTAAGACAAAAATGGGCTGGCTGGATGGATTTGAGATTGCAGTCAAGGAAAACTTTATAGATATTGTAGACCATAAAAATCTTAATCAAGATGTTTCTGTTTTTGCAAAACTTACCCCTACGGTCGAGAATATTGCCAAATTTGCTTTTGATCAACTGAAGACCAAACTTAAACCCTGCAAATTAGTAGAAGTGATTGTTTGGGAGAATGACCGAACCTATTGCAGATACGGAAAATCATGAATCCGGGCCCGATAAAAAAGTTTTTAGAATTGACAGAAAACCCATTTTTTTGACAATAAGGACTTAATTTAACGTGATAAAATGTCCGATATTTACTATAGATTCTCAGAACATAGACAAATTGAGCGGGTTGCATATCCAGAGAAAAGGCTCAAGTAAAATATAAAGTATTTATTAATAAGCCTTTATGGTTAATCTGTTGTCATTTTTTTGGCAACTGACGGGCACGGAGTGTAGGTTTATAAAACGACATATCGAATTTCCCAGGTTGAAAGGGCTTTTTGATGAAAGTATCGGTTGTTGGTGTTGGTTATGTAGGGCTGGTTGCGGCGGCATGTCTGGCTGATGGGGGTAACCATGTAACCTGTGTGGATTCAGATAAAAAGAAGATAGATGACCTCAAGAAAGGTGTTATCCCGATTTATGAGCCGGGGCTGACGGAAGTAGTGGTGCGGAATGAGAAGGCCGGGCGATTGACTTTTACGACGGATTTGAAAGAAGGGGTGGAGAATTCCCTGGTGATATTTTTAGGGGTTGGTACGCCCAGTGCGCCGGATGGATCGGCGGACATCTCGGCGGTACTCAAAGTGGCTGAGCAGATTGCCGGCGTGATGACCAGTTACAAAATTATTGTAACAAAAAGCACAGTACCGGTCGGTACGCACAAGAAAGTCAGTGAAATCATTGCTTCAAAGACAGAAATTCCATTTGACTATGTGAGCAATCCGGAATTTTTAAAAGAGGGGTCTGCGGTTGAAGATTTTATGAAGCCGGACCGGGTGATTATTGGTACGACCAATCCGGCGGTCATGGAGATTATGCGGGAGCTGTATAATCCGTTTATGCGGAAATCCAGCCGGATTTTGTTTATGGATCCGGCCAGCGCCGAGATGGCCAAGTATGCGGCCAATACGATGCTGGCGACGCGCATTTCGTTTATGAATGAGCTGTCGATGTTCTGCGATAAAGTCGGAGCGGATATCGAGCAGGTGCGTGCGGGAATGGGCAGTGATTCACGAATCGGAAGTGCGTTTTTGTTCCCCGGCGTTGGCTATGGCGGAAGCTGTTTTCCCAAAGACGTACGGGCTTTGACTTATATGGGTGAGCAAATCGGCGTACCGATGACGATTGCTCAGGCGGTTCAGCAGGTCAACCTCAAACAGCAGACGCGCTTTGCGGACCGGATTATTCAGTATTATCAGGGCAAGCCCGGCGTGCAGCTTGGCGTCTGGGGGCTGGCGTTTAAGGCCAGGACGGACGATATTCGCGAGTCGCCGGCGATTTTCTGTATCGAGAAATTTCTGGATGCAGGGATCAAGGTTGTTGCGTTCGATCCGGAGGCGATGGCTGTGACGAAACAAAAACTGGGTGATCGTATTCGTACGGTTGAAGATGGATATAAGGTGCTGGACGGCTCGGATGCCCTGGTGGTCTTTACGGACTGGCAGGAATTCCGGACGCCGGATTTTGACGTGATTGCCAAGCAGCTGAAAAGGCCGGTGATTTTCGATGGCCGCAATCTTTATACCCCTTCGTTTGTCAAACGGTTTGGGATTGAGTATCATTGTATTGGGCGAAACTGCTAATATGGCATCGCAACTTAGACTGAAAAACGTCTTTACAATCGTAAAATCAAAGATTAAAAATTAAAATGCAAAATGACAGATTAAAATTCAAAAAGAGCCATATCTGCCCCAGTCCTGTATCCTGAACTGGTAACGACAGATCCATCAAATGGCCAATGGTTTTGATTTTTGCTTTGTTATTTTTATTTTTGCCTTTTGATGTTTGATATTAGGCCAATTGTTTCAATGGGCTAATGCAGTCGTGTTAGAACCCCATAGCGTTGTAGTATTAAAAGGATTATCGAGTGAAAGTATTTGTTACCGGGGCGGCGGGGTTTATTGGATCGCATTTGTGCGAGCGGCTCATTGCGCGCGGGGATGCTGTAACGGGGCTGGATAACTTCGAGCCGTTTTATGATCCCGGGGTTAAGCGTGCCAATATTGCCGGATTGCTTCGGTCGCCGTGGTTTAAAATGATTGAGGGTGATATCCGTGATAAGGTGGCGGTGGGGGCGGCGCTGGGGCAAGAACGGTTCGATGCCGTTGTGCATCTGGCGGCCAAGGCGGGCGTGCGTCCTTCGATTGCCGACCCGGTTGGCTATGTAGATACCAATATCAATGGCACGGTTACGATGCTGGAAGCGGCCAAAGCGGCGGGGATAAGCAAGTTTATTTTCGCCTCCAGCTCCAGCGTTTATGGCAATAATGAAAAAGTGCCATTTTCAGAAACGGACAATGTGGATTTTCCTATTTCGCCGTATGCGGCAACAAAGAAGGCGGGGGAATTGATTTGCTATACCTACAGCCATCTGTATCGGATGGATATGACCTGTCTGCGTTTCTTTACGGTGTATGGTCCTCGTCAGCGGCCGGATCTGGCGATTCATAAATTCGCAAAGCTGATTGAACAGGGCAAGGCTATCCCGATGTTCGGCGATGGCTCAATGCGGCGGGATTTTACCTATATTGATGATATTATCGATGGTGTGGTTGGCGCAATCGACCGCTGCAGCGGATACAATATTTACAATCTGGGTGAGTCGCGGCCGGTCCGGCTGGATGAGTTGATTGCAGCGATTGAAACGGCTCTGGGTAAAAAGGCAATATTGGATCGGCAGCCCGAGCAGCCCGGTGATGTCAAGCAGACTTATGCGGATGTGGATAAGGCCGTACGGGAATTGGGCTATCAGCCGAAAACGCACTTGGCGGATGGACTTAAAGCATTTGTAAGCTGGCTGCGGAAGAAATAAATGGAACCGAAGACATTTGCACTGATTGGGGCGTGCGGCTATATCGCCCCGCGGCATTTAAAGGCGATTAAAGAGACCGGCAATGTGCTGGTTGCGGCATTGGACCGCAGCGATTCGGCGGGCATATTGGATAGTTATTTTCCCGATGCGAATTTCTTTACCGAATTCGAGCGGTTTGACCGGCATTTGGAAAAGCTCCGCCGCAAGGGGCACCGGGTGGACTATGTGAGTATTTGCTCACCGAATTACCTGCACGATGCGCATGTGCGGTTTGCGATGCGGATCGGGGCGGATGCGATTTGCGAAAAGCCGCTGGTGATTAATCCCTGGAATGCCGAGGCACTGGGAGAGATTGAAGCCGAAACAGGCCGGCGGATTAATACGATTTTGCAGCTTCGGCTGCATCCAGCGATTGAGCAGCTTCGGCGTGAGATTCAATCTTCACCGTCGGGAAAAGTTCATCATGTGGATTTGACGTATATTACCTCGCGCGGGCGGTGGTATCAGGCCTCGTGGAAAGGCGATGAGAGCAAGTCCGGCGGGATTGCGACCAATATCGGGATTCATTTTTTTGATATGCTGACGTGGATTTTCGGCGGGGTAAAAAGCAATATTGTGCATCTGTATCAGCCGAATAAGGCCGGCGGGGTACTGGAGCTGGAACGGGCCCGGGTGCGGTGGTTTTTGTCGATAGACCGAAATGACCTGCCGACGCCGCCTGCGCCGGGTAAGGCCGCAACGTACCGATCGATAGCGATTGACGGCAAAGAGCTGGAGTTTTCCGAAGGCTTTACCGATCTGCATACCGAAAGCTACCGCCGAATTCTGGCGGGGCAGGGTTTCCGCTTGCAGGATGTCTTGCCGTCGATTCAGACGGTATATGAGATACGGAATGCTAAGCCGGTTTCGGCAGGGGATGATTGCCATCCATTTATCCAAAGGTTGTCTCGCTAAATGAAGGACGTATTTATTCACGAAACGGCTTGTGTGGACCAGCCCTGTACGATTGGGGCGGGAACGAAGATTTGGCATTTCTGTCATATCTGTGCCGGTGCGGTCATCGGCGAAAGGTGCAGTCTGGGGCAGAATGTCTTTGTCGGCGGCGGGGCGGTGCTGGGCAATAACATCAAGATTCAAAACAATGTTTCGCTGTATGACGGCGTGGTGTGTGAAGATGATGTATTTTTGGGGCCAAGCTGTGTGCTGACCAATGTGACCAATCCCCGCTCGCAGGTGATTCGGCGCGGGCTGTATGAAAAGACCCTGCTTCGCCGCGGGGCGACGATTGGGGCGAATGCGACGATTGTTTGCGGGATTACAATTGGCCGGTATGCGTTTATTGCCGCAGGTGCGGTGGTGGTTAAAGATGTGCCGGATTATGCCCTGATTGCGGGGGTTCCAGGTCGGCAAATAGGCTGGATGAGCCGGCATGGGATTAAGCTGGGCAAGCCGGATAAAGACGGCGTGATGGTGTGTCCCGAAAGCGGCTGGCGGTATCGGTTGGATGCAGCCGGTGCTGTGCGGTGTCTGGATTATGATGAAGAAAGCCCGCTGCCTGCGGATAAGGCGGTGGGAACAAAATTTTATAGAGAATTGAGAAAGTAGAATTGTGAATGTAGAATTAGGATTGAGAAACGTAATTTTCATTCTCTATTCTAAATTCTTCATTCTGAACGCAAAAAAATGGAGTAAAAAATGCAAGTACCCTTATTGGATTTAAAAGCGCAGTATGCGGCCATCAAAGATGAAGTTTTAAAGCAGATCGGCGAAGTGCTCGATTCGCAGGTCTGTATCGGCGGGCCGAAGGTGGCGGCGCTCGAAAAAGCCGTTGCGGAGCTGTCCGGCACCAAGTTCGCCGTTGGGATGTCCAGCGGCACGGATGCGATTTTGGCCAGCTTAATGGCGCTGGGAATTGGGGCCGGTGATGAAGTGATCACCACACCCTTTACGTTTTTTGCTACTGCCGGATGTGTTGCCAGGGTGGGGGCCAGGCCGGTATTTGTGGATATCGACCCGAAGACCTACAATATCAATCCGGCCCTGATTGAGCGGGCGATAACCAAAAAGACCAAGGCGATTATGCCGGTTCATCTGTATGGGCAGCTTGCCGATATGGATCCGATCATGCAGGTTGCGGCCAAAGCGAAGCTGGCAGTGATTGAAGATGCCTGTCAGGCGATTTCGGCGACGTACAAGGGCAAAAAGGCCGGCTCGATCGGTACCTGCGGATGCTTCAGCTTTTTCCCGAGCAAAAATTTAGGCGGCATCGGCGACGGCGGCATGACGGTGACCAATGATGAAAATCTGTATAGGATGCTCATCTGGATGCGCAATCACGGCAGCGAGCCGAAGTACTATCATAAGTATATCGGCGGCAATTTCCGTCTGGACCCGATTCAGGCGGCGGCATTGCTGGTCAAAGTGCCGCATCTGGAAAGCTGGTCGGAAAAACGGCGGCAGAACGCGGCATATTATAATCAGAAGTTCAAAGGCTCGACTGTTCAGACACCCTATATTTCGCCGGACTGCGGGACGATTTTCAATCAGTATGTCATTCGTGTGCCGCGGCGGGATGAATTGTTTAAGCACCTGCAGGCCAATCAGATCGGCTGTGAGATTTATTATCCCGTGCCGATGCACGTGCAGGAATGCTTTGCTTATCTGGGGCATAAGGCCGGCGATTTCCCGGAGGCGGAAAAGGCCGCCCGCGAGGTGATTGCCCTGCCGATCTACCCGGAGCTGACCGATGCGATGAAAGAGTATGTGGCTAAGACCGTCCTGGAGTTTTACGCATAACCTGTCAAATCTGGCATCTGGCATCTGTAGTCTGTAATCTGTTCTCTGACATCTGAAATCGAACCTCTATTTAATGGAGTTAAATCTATGGCAACATTGCAGCAGAAGATTGAAAAGAAACAAGCCATTGTAGGTATTTTGGGATTGGGCTATGTCGGCCTGCCTTTGGCACGGGAGTTTGCGACCGCAGGTGTCAAAGTCTTGGGTTTTGATATTGACGACAAGAAAGTCAAGATTCTCAATTCCGGCCGCAGCATCATCAAGCACATCCCGCATGAGCAGGTCAAATCCATGGTCAAAAGCGGCCTGTTTACTGCCACCAGCGATATGTCGCAGATCAAGAAGGCCGATGCGGTCTTGATTTGTGTGCCGACGCCGCTGACCAAAAACCGCGAGCCGGATATGCAGTATATCGAAAAAAGCAGCCACACGATTGCCAAATCCCTGCGGAAAGAGCAGCTGATTGTGCTGGAAAGCTCGACCTACCCCGGCACGACCCGCGAGGTGATGAAGCCGATCCTGGAAGCGACCGGGCTGGTTGCGGGCAAGGATTTTTATCTGGGTTTTTCGCCGGAACGTGAAGACCCGGGCAATAAGAAATATACGACTAAGACGATACCGAAGATTGTCGGCGGACTGACCCCGAAATGCTGCGAGTTGGCCCGTCAGATTTACAGTTTTGCCATCGATACGCTGGTGCCGGTGTCGTCACTGGAAGCGGCCGAGGCGGCCAAGATTCTGGAAAATACCTACCGCTGCATCAATATCGCAATGGTTAATGAGCTTAAGATGCTCTTTGACCGGATGGGCATTGATGTCTGGGAAGTGATTCGCGCCGCAGCGACCAAACCATTCGGCTACCACCCGTTCTATCCCGGCCCCGGTTTGGGCGGCCACTGTATTCCGATTGACCCGTTCTATCTGACGTGGAAGGCCCGGCAGTATCACATGGCTACGCGGTTTATTGAGCTGGCTGGTGAGATTAATACGGATATGCCGCACTATGTCATTCACCGGACGATGGAAGCCCTCAATACCCGCAAGAAGAGCTTAAACGGCGCCAAGGTGCTGATTCTGGGTCTGGCGTATAAGCCGGATATCGATGATGTCCGCGAGTCGCCCTCACTGGAGCTGATTGAGCTGCTCAAAGAACGGGGTGCCAAAGTCGATTATAATGATCCGTATGTTCCGGCCACGCACAAGATGCGCGAGTATGATTTGAAG
>JBHJNC010000228.1:0-7132 GCA_048497675.1 Gimesia maris | reverse complement strand
CCGAACGCGCTGTTTCCGTCGCTGCATTGCTGTTTGAAAACGGCTATTTTGCCGCGGCGATTCGTCCGCCGACGGTTCCGGCCGGCAAAGAACGCCTCCGCATCAGCGTCCAATGTGATCACACCGTCGAGCAAATTGAGGGGCTGTGTCGAACACTAAAATGCTCCGTTGACAGGCTCTAATACATTCACATCATTCGGTTCTTCTGCTCTATTCGGCTCAGTGTGCAGTATATTGGGCTCGGCTCCATTGGCATCGGCACTCTCGATTTTCGGCACTGCGTGAAGCTGGTTGGGCTCTTGGGGCACATTGGGCTCATTGGGTTCAGAGGCCGCAGCATTCGGTTCTCTTTTGCGGAGTCTTTCTTTTAGCAAAGGCAATGCGGTTTCAAGCACAATCTGCTTTCGTTCTTCCAGCTCCTGGCGCCTTGCCTGCTCCTGGATACGTACTTCGATGGCAGCGATAGCTTCAATGAAAGGATTTGTTTCTGAGGGAGTACTGGGATACCATTTCTGGGCCGCCCGATCCAGCGGATCTATAGCAGATTTATCACCGATTTTAGCCAGATAATGTGCCGCCGCAAGCTGTGCCGGATAAGCTCCCTTGCGAACGATGTCGACAAGACTTTCGACATCTTTCTGTTCACCAGCAGCGAAAACCTGCTTTAGCTGGTCTTCAATGTCAATATTTTGAAACGGCACCTGTTCTGCTGAAGGCTCGTTTGTTTTGACAGGTTGTTTGGGGAGTTGCTTGGCGGGAACAGACTCCTCAGACAACCGGCAAACGTATAAAACTCCCCCCAGGCCGGCCAGAACCCCAATCACCGCAGCAGTCCCAATCCATTTTCCATACCGCAGCATCCATCCGCCTGACTGGCTTTGAATTTGGGCAAGCGTTTTTGTGACGGTATCCTTAAGCCGGGCAATAAATGCCTCATCCGGCATCGGCCGGGGACCCAAAGACCGAAAAAGTGTTTCCAGGTTGGCATCCAAGACCTCTTGAGACGCAAGTGAAACGGATTGAGGCATCGCCGCCGCGGCTGCCATCTGGGATTCCATCATCCGGCGAAAAGAATGGCGGGCACGATATAAAAGATCCTCAATCTGAGCCGGTGACTGGGTATAACCTGATGCAATATCCGATACTGCTTCTAACCGCAAATAACGGCAAATCATCACTTCCTGCTCATCCCGATTCAGCATCAAGAGGGCCTGCTGGCCGACCTCGAGAAACGCAGGCAGCAGCTCCGCACCGTCGGAAATGGACTGGGTCCACAGCGACTTGGCCTGATTGACAACATCCTGACTATAAGAAATCAGTTCAGAGGACAGAGACTTGGGGGGAATTTGTCTGTTCAGCCATTCGGACATTGAACAGGGATTCTTGAGCAGCGCGTTTAGATTGCCTGCCGCATAAATAATAATATCATTCAACGCCTGCTGGGCCTGTGCCGTATTTTTTGCAGAACGAACCCAAAGCCGACCGTAGAGCCAGCCTACATAATCGTCCAGCCACCTGCCGATCAGCGCCATATCACAACTGCACAATCTGCGTACCCGCCACTTTGTCCAAAACGAATCTATCATATCCGACTTTCGGAAAACTAAGAGTATCTTGATATATTATATCGAAAATTCAACCCGATACAATAACCTCGTTTCGAGTTACGATCCGGACTTATTGGGGTCAGACGGGACCGAAGGTGCGGGTGCGGGTTCGTACTGAGGTTGTACGGCAGCAGCCGCCTCCTGAGCCTTCCGCTTGGCTTCTATGCGGGCTTTTTCTTCCGCTTCGGCTTTGGCTTTTTGTTCGGCCTCAATACGGGCTTTTTCTTGGGCTTCAGCCTTCGCCTTGGCTGCGGCTTCTTCACGGGCTTTGCGTTCCTGCTCGGCCAAACGGGCCTTTTCGGCAGCCACTTCCGCTGCCTGACGAGCCGCATCCTGAGCCTTAACTGCCTCTTCCAGAGCCTGCTTGGCACGCATTTCCTGCTGCGTAGCACGCTGGGAGGCTTCTACGGCGGCATTTTGAGCCTGCTGGGACGCTATGGCTGCTTTCTGTGCTTGATCCTGCGCAATCTGTTTTTGATTCTGCAAGTCAGTTACTTTAGCCGTTTCAACCTGTTTTGCTGCTTGTGCAGCAGCAGCTTGTGCCGCAAGTTTTTGAGCCTCCGCAAGCTCTTTTTCTGCCTCTAAGGCCAGCCGCTGGGCTTCTTTCTTCAGACGCTCTGCCTCAGCTGCAGCCGTCTGAGCATACTCTTTTTCGGCCGCGGCCTTGGAGGCGGCCTGTTGACGGACCAGCTCAGCATTGACTCGATCCATTTCTGCCTGAACCGCTTCTTCTTCGACCATACTCGCATAGAGATTGGTCCCCATCGGGTCTTTCAGGACATCCATAAAGCCCTGCTTGACATCCGGGTCGGCATACCGAGTACGCACTTCACCGACAATCTTTTTGTGGTCACGCGAGCCGCCTGAAATGGTCGGGGTCAGAATGAAAATTATTTCGGTACCTTTTTCCTCAAAATCACGTCCGGAAAACAGCACACCAATAATCGGCAAGTCCTTCAAAAACGGAGCACCGCGAATTACATCGCGTTTTTCACTTTTGCGCATCCCGCCGATAATCAGGCTGTTGCCCCTGGCAATTCGATTTTCTTCGACGGTTACGGTACGCTTGGTAATGATCGACCGCTGAACCACCGTATCCGGCCTGGAGCGAGAACCGATTTGAATATCTGTTTTTAGGCCCACAGAACCATCCGCATACACATTCGGGGTTACGGTCAGGGTGTTTTCCACAGGGACATAGTCCGTAATATTATAGGCGTTGGCAAACCCGGCATACCCCTGCTTGAGTGTTTCAATCGGAGACAAATCCTTAATTGTCACCGTAGCGGTCTGACCATTCACCGTCTCCAGTTGAGGATTAAGCAAAACCTTCAAATACCCCCGAGAGATCAGCAAGTCAACCAGCATTTTAACCAGATGGCCGGGCTTATCCCGGTTGACGACATAACCTACATCCAATCCAAACTGATCTCTTTGAGGTTCACGCAGAGAGGCTCCCGGAAACGTTTCCCGCTTGCCTTCACCGAGGGTGATATCTTCACCGAATAGATTTTGGGCAATTAACGTCGTCTCCCAATCCATTGTAACGTTGCCAAAACGCTCAAGAATCAGACAGTCCACATTGACCTGTACCGGAGGGACATCCACCACTTCTAAATACTGCAGGACCTGATCGGCAACAGCATCGTCCTTGCAGAAAATAACCATCTGATTAGTCGAAGGATTCTTGGTGATCTTGAGCCCCATCTGCTGGGCTACCAAATCCGTTAACTGAGCAACCGATAGGTGTTTGCTGAAATAAAACAGCTTTACTCCGCCACCTACGGATACGCGGCTGGGCGGCTGCCGATACGTCTCCGGCAAAGGATTGTCAATAAAAGGGCTTTCCCGAACCTGGCTAAGTTCGTCCAAAACCACTTTTGACTCAAGCTCCGTCGGCTTGATCGCAAAAAAATCACCGCAGCCGGCCACAAACAGAATCACACAAAGGCAAAACCCCTCCACGAAAAGCCGTGTCCGCCCAGGCATTATGCTGCATATTTTGGACAAGATCTCAATCATTGCGTTTGTCCTGCTGTGTTCGGTTCCGCAGACGGCGGTATTTCGGATTGAGACGGTTTGGCTTCAGAAGCCTCTTTAGCCTTTTGTTCTGCCTCTACACGCGATTTTTCTTCGGCTTCCAGACGAGCTTTTTCCGCTTCGGCAGCTTCCGCCTGACGCTGCTTTTCGATCTCTTCGGCCATTTGGCGAGACTTTTCCGCTTCAAGACGGGCTTTTTCAGCATCCTGAATCGCCTTTTGGGCCTGTGCGTCTAAATCGGAAGCCTTTTGCTCATCCCGCTGCGCCTGTTCGGAAGCCTGCTGAGCTGCCTGGGAGGCCTTTTCGGCATCAGACCTCAATTGTTCCATCTCTTGTTCGAGCTGAAGGATGCGCTGTTTTTCCGCTTCAGTCTGCAGCTGAGCCTCGGCTGCCTCCGACTTAGCCTGCTCGATACGTTTGCGAGCATCTTCGGCCTGCTGCTGAGCCTGTTCGGCCAGAGCCTTAAGACGCGCAGCCTCTTGTTGAGCCTGTTCGGCAACCCGTCGCTGTGTCTCAGCTTCACGCAAGGCCTGACGTGTCTGCCGCTGAGCCCTGATTCGTTCATCCTCGGACTTATAGGCCTCTTCTTTTACATATTTCGTATAGACATCCGTACCCAGGGGGTCGGAAATCACACTCATCAGACCGTCTTCCGGCTCGACCATACGCTGTTTTTGACGGAGCGTACCGGCCATCTCGGAGTATTCCGTACCGCCGGAAGAGATTGACGGTGTCAGGATAAATACTATTTCGGTGGCCTTTTCTTCAAAATCCTTGCTGGAAAACAAGACCCCCAAAATAGGAATATCTTTCAGGAACGGTGCTCCGCGCACCACAGAACGATTTTCACTGCGGCGCATACCGCCGATCACCAGGCTCTTGCCGGGTTCGATACGGTTCTCGGCTATTTCTACAGAACGTTCCGTCAGAATCGGTGTTTGAGTTATCCCATCGGGCTGCGAACTGGAGCCGATAATCGCCTTGGTTTTTAATCCAATAACCCCGTCTGAGTAAACATAAGGAGTAACCTCAAGGCTGTCGGCAACATCACGATAATCCGTCAATTCATACACCCCATATCGGTCCGTCACGCTTACCGGGACGGGGGTATTGTCCTTGATTTCCACCTTTGCCGATTTTCCATTCAGCGTCTCAAGCGAAGGATTCATTAAAATCTTAAGATATCCACGCGAAACCAGGACATCTATTGACATCCGAACACGATGACCAATCTCAGCATTGTTGTTGTAGCCCAGCTTGAATCCAAAGTCGCTTCTCCGCGACTCGCGGAGCGCAGCGCCCGGGAACGCCGGATTGAGTTTTCCGGTTGCAGGTTCGTATCGATTATTTCCAATCGCAATCCCTGTACCAAAAAGGTTGTCGATTAAAATCGCAGATTCCCAGTCTTTGGTCACATCGCCAAAGCGTTCGAGAATCAGACAGTCGATATTCACTTGAATCGGCGCTACATCAACTTGCTCAAGATAGGCCAAAACACTGTCGGCTTGCTGGTCGTCAGGACAATGCAGGATGATCTGGTTGGTGGCCGGGTTCTGGCTGACATTAAACCCCAACTCCCTGATGTTTTCAGCTAATGTTTGAACCGAGGTATTCTTGGCAAAATAAAAAACCTTGACCCCGCCCTCAACGGACATTCTGCGAGATGGGCCCCGGTAGATGTCGGGCATCGGATTTGTGACATTTGGATTTTCACGGATGCGGCTGATCTCGTTGAGGATAGAGCGTGATTCGATTTCTGTGGGTTTTTTATTGAATAATTCGCCACAACCTGCGGCACATATCATCACAATACAAACCGCAACCAGACCGCAACTCGTACGGCTTGGCGATAAACATAAAAAACCGGTTATTCTTTGTCGCAATGAACGTACCACTAAAAGATTAACTGCCTAATTTGAAGATTTTCCACTATTATTATCGGCATATTGTTGATAACTACTGTAAAATTGAAGCCATTTCAACCCTTTTTCGAATTTATAAATTATTTCTCTAACAGATGCCGCCAGATTGGGAAAAAGTTTCAATTTTTTTGTCGAATCGGTTCTTTTGAGCATCTGCGAATTGTATTAGACGAAAACCGGCAAATATGTTAATTTAGGGTGTTATGGTGAAAACAAATACAAAAAAAGAGAATTACCCTCTCAAAACGGTTGGTTTTGTGGCCCTCGGCTGCCCCAAAAATATGGTCGATGCCGAGGCAATGCTGGCAAAGCTTGGTATGGCCGGTTTTGTTTTAAACGCCGACCCGGATAACGCAGACATTGTCATTATCAATACCTGCGGTTTTATTGAACCTGCCAAGCAGGAAGCTCTCGAAGCCATCCGACAAGCCCTGCGCCAGAAGAAAAAGGGCAAGGTTCGCAAAGTTATCGTCGCCGGGTGCCTGTCGCAGCGGCTCGGTGAAGATTTGAAAAATGAAGCGGATTCTATCGACGCAATTGTGGGGTTGGCCGGTCGAGATTCCATCGAAAAAGTCCTCCGTGATCTCGAACAGGAAGATACGAAACGAACCCATTTATACTTGAATACCCTCCCGACAACGGCCCCGGATGACCGCGACCGCTTGCGCATTACCCCTGCTCATTGGGCGTATCTTCGTATCAGCGAAGGGTGCAATCGCAGGTGTTCATTCTGTACCATTCCATCCATTCGAGGTCCATTTCGCTCGAAACCCATGGATATGATTCTGGATGAGGCCCGTCGACTGGTTGATACCGGAGCCATCGAACTGAGCCTGATTGCCCAGGACAGCAACTTTTACGGCCGGGATATGGGGCTAAAGCACGGCCTGGTCAAATTGATAATCGAGCTTGAAAAACTGCCCTCGCTAAAGTGGATTCGCTTGATGTATCTTTATCCGTCAGGAATCAATGAGGAATTAATTTCGGCAATTGCCGACAGCGAAAAAGTGGTCCATTATGCCGATATCCCCGTCCAGCATATTAACGATGATGTCCTAAAGGCCATGCGGCGGTCCCATACCAAAGCGGGGACGATGGAACTGATTGAAAAACTTCGCAAGTCAATCCCGGATATTGTCCTTAGAACGACGGTTATTGCTGGATTTCCGGGAGAAACCGAGGCTCAGTTTAATGAGCTGCTGGATTTTGTGCGATGGGCGGAATTCGATGCGTTAGGATGCTTTCCTTTCTTTCCGGAACCCGGCACTGAAGCGGCAACTCTGGGCAGCCAATTACTGGACAGTATTCGTCAAAAACGGACCGATAAGGTGATGCGGACTCAACAGCCCATCGCGTTTAAGAAAATCAACCAACGTATTGGGAGCCGGTTAAAAGTGCTGGTCGACGAAACCACCAACGCCGGTGCTGTGGGACGTTTTTACGGCCAGGCCCCGCATATCGACAGTGTATGCCTATTGGATAGCAAGTCTGTAAAGACCGGTCAATTTGTAGATGTTGAGGTCGTCAGCTCTCAAGATTACGATCTAATTGTTCGCCCTCTGT
>JBHJNC010000227.1:0-15740 GCA_048497675.1 Gimesia maris | reverse complement strand
TGAAAGTCCCTCATTTGACCGTAGAAGCAGCCTACAGCAAGCACCGAAAAACAGATTACTCTAAAGGATATTGCCAGTCAGATAATGTCAGTATAGTAGAAGTTAAAAATCGTTATTTTCAACCTTGCGAGATGGACGCTAATTCGTCGGAAAATAATACACTCAGCAGGGATGGACACAGTCTGAGATTGGCAACCAAAAGAAAAATCGGAGAGGGAGGGATTCGAACCCTCGGTACGGGTTATTACCCGTACGACGGTTTAGCAAACCGTTGCCTTCAGCCTCTCGGCCACCTCTCCAACTTCTTATATACTAACGAGTTGTGCGTATTTTTGTTGGACCAAAACACGCACTTATTCAATGCGATACCTAATTTACATATCCCCGGGGCGAATTGCAAGAAAATTAACATAAAATCTGATATTTCCAAAGAGATACAAAAGATATTGGAAACTGCACCATTATGCAATAAAAAAGGCGGGTTTTGAGGCCCGCCTTGTCTTTGGTTCTCTGTCAAACTTAATCTGCGACCATCTGGGCGACCATATCGCCGACCTGGCTGGTCGAGTAGCCCATCTTGCCTGCGGCAAGGGATTTGAGCTTGTTGGCGGTGACGTTGCGGACTGCGGTGTCGATTTTCGCGGCGGCCTTGGCTTCGCCGAGGGTTTCGAGCATCATCTGCATCGCGCAAATCGCGGCCAGCGGGTTAATTACGCCCATGCCCGTGTATTTGGGTGCGCTGCCGCCAATGGGCTCAAACATCGATACGCCTTCGGGGTTGATGTTGCCGCCGGCGGCGATACCCATGCCGCCTTGGGTGATGGCGCCAAGGTCAGTGATGATGTCGCCGAACAGATTGCCGGTAACCAGCACGTCGAACCACTCGGGGCTCTTGACCATCCACATACAGGTCGCGTCCACATGGTAGTAGTCGCGGCGGACATCGGGATAGTACTTTTCGCCCATCTCATGGAAAGCGCGTTCCCACAGGTCATAGACAAAGGTCAGCACGTTAGTCTTGCCGACCAGCGCCAGGGTGTTTTCTTTGCCGACGCCGCGGGTCTTTTTACCGTATTTGCGGGCGTATTCGAAGGCGTATTTCAGGCAGCGATCTACCTGGAAGCGGCTATACACGGCCGTCTGGGTGGCCACTTCGTGCGGTGTGCCTTTCATCATCAGGCCGCCGGAGCCGGTATAGATATCGCCGGAATTTTCACGAATGACGGCATAGTCGATTTCTTTAGGGCCTTTGTCTTTAATCGGGCATTCTACGCCGGGCAGAAGCCGAACAGGACGCAGGTTGATGTACTGGTCAAGGGCAAAACGCATTCCCAGCAGCAGGCCTTTTTCGAGGATGCCGGGCTTGACATCCGGGTGGCCGATCGCGCCGAGCAGGATGGAGTTGAATTTCTTCAGTTCCGCAATCGCGCCTTCCGGCAGGACTTCGCCGGTGCGTTTATAACGTTCGCCGCCGAAATCGAACTCCGTCTTTTCGACTTTAAAGCCGAACTTGGCCGCTGCTGCGTCCATAACTTTAACCGCTTCTACGGTTACTTCCGGCCCAGTGCCGTCGCCGCCGATGACCGCAATCTTATATGTCTTCATTTGTTATATCCTTTCTTGAAACGTTAATCTTATTTTATATTATGGTAAAAGGTAAAGGGCAAAAGGTAAAAGTACAAGGAAAAATGAAAAATTACCGTTTGCCTTTACACGTTAAAACACAGGAGGCCAGTATTTTCGCCATTTCGTCCAACTCAGTTAGAAACCATGTCATTTTCTGTGCTATTTCAAGGCAAAAACATAAAGACGTTTTTTGAAACTGGCGACAAATTTTTCCTTTTCACTTGTCATTTTGCCTTTTTACTTTTGCCTTTTTATATGTTCAAGCAAACCGCCGTCATTGATGATGGCAATTGCAAAATCCGGCAGGGCGTTGAACTTGATTACCTTGTTTTGCGTCTTATTGTTGATTGTACCGCCTTTATAGTCGATTTCCAGTTCATCTCCGTCTTTTATCAGATTGACTGCGTCCGGCAGTTCAATCGGATAGAAACCGCAGTTGATGCAGTTGCGGTAAAAGATGCGGGCGAATGAGTGGGCAATGACCGCTCCAACCTTGGCTCCCTGAATCGACCAGACGGCGTGCTCACGCGATGATCCGCAACCGAAGTCGTCGCCGCAGACGATCACATCACCCGGCTTGCATTTCTTGACAAAGTTGGTGTCCAAGTCTTCCATACAATGCTTGGCCAGTTCGGCCGTATCGTCAGTATTGAGATACCGCGCCGGAATAATCTCATCCGTATTGACGTGATCACGTTTATAAACATGTGCTTTTGCCATTTGATAATCTCCTGAATATTTTTTGACAGGATTTACAGGATTTACGAGATAATATTTTTATCCTGTTAATCCCGTTAATCCTGTCTAAATGTTTTATAGGTATTTTCTCGGGTCAACCAGCTTGCCTTCAACCGCGCTGGCCGCGGCGGTTGCGGGGCTGGCCAGATACACTTCGCTCTTGGGATGTCCCATACGGCCGACGAAGTTGCGGTTGGTCGTACTGACGCACCGTTCGCCTTCGGCCAAGATACCCATAAAGCCGCCCAGGCACGCTCCGCAGGTCGGGGCGCTGATGACGCATCCGGAGGCGTAGAAAATATCCATCAGGCCTTCGTCAATCATCTCTTTCCAAATCTCCGGCGTAGCAGGTACGACGATGGTGCGAATCTTGACCTGCCGCCCCTTGAGGATTTGTGCGGCGATACGCATATCTTCGATACGGCCGTTGGTGCAGCTTCCGATATAGCTCTGATCCATCGGCAGACCGGCACATTCGCCGATGGTTTTGCCGTTGCTGGGCAGGTGCGGGAAGGCCACCATTGGCTCCAAGGTTGAGCAATCGATGGTATCGGTATGGACATATTGAGCATCCGCATCCGAGGTATAGACGGTGTAGTCCTGCTTGCCTTTGAGACGGCCGGCCAGATATTCCTTGGTAATCTCGTCAAAACCGATGATGCCGTTTTTGCCGCCGGCTTCGATGGCCATATTGGTAATGGTCATACGCGATTCCATGCTCAGGGTCGCAATGGCAGGGCCGACAAATTCCATCGCCCGGTACAGAGCGCCATCGGTACCGATTCGGCGGATGACTTCAAGAATAATATCTTTGCTGTACACGCCCGGACGCAGCTTGCCGTTGAGGATAAACTTCATCGAGGCAGGGATTTTAAACCACAGTACACCGGTGGCAATGGCGGCGGCCAGGTCGGTTGAGCCGATACCGGTCGAAAATGCCCCAAATGCCCCGTAGGTGCAGGTGTGGGAGTCGCCGCCGACAATGACTTCGCCGGGACGAATGTGTCCCTGTTCCGGCAGTAGTGCGTGGCAGACACCCGCCTTGCCCAGCGGATAATAATATTTGATGCCTTTGGTTTTGGCCCAGCTGTCCAGCCGCTTGTGCAGTTCTGCGCTTTTAATGTCTTTAGCCGGCTGGAAATGGTCCGGTGTTACCGCGATTTTTTCCGGGTCAAAGACTTTGTCGATGCCGTGTTCTTTGAGCATCGAAATGGCCGGCGGCGTGGTCACGTCGTGGCACATAATCATATCAACTTTAGCATTTACTAAATCACCGGCCTGGACAGAGGTTTTACCTCCGGATTTGGCCAGGATTTTTTCCGTAATGGTCATTCCCATATTGTAAACTCCATATCTTAAAATATCTAAATTCGAAGCATTCGATATAAAACAAAATCAAATATCAAAAATTAAATATCAAAATGACAGATCAAATTTTAAAATGAATGAGTACTTGTTATTGGCAAGCCGCTCATATTTTTTATTTTTAATCTGTCATTTTGCTTTTTGCACTTTGATTTTTGTTTTTCCTATAACACAATCTTTTCGCCTTCGGCGGTATCGCCGCTGGTAATTATTCTATTCATTGCGTCAATATACGCCTTGGCGCTGGCTTCGATGATATCTGTCGAAACGCCGCGGCCGCTGAATCGTCGGTTGTTGTCGCCGATAATCTTGACCGTTGCTTCGCCGAGAGCTTCTTTACCTGCGGTGACAGCTTTAATCGCGTAACTTTCCAGCTTGGGCGAAAGTCCCGTCGCCTCACGAATCGCCTCATAGGCAGCATCCACTGGCCCATCGCCGCAGGCGGCGGCCTGTTTGACTTCGCCTTTGACCTTGACTCGGACGCTGGCCGTCGGCAGGGTCCCGGTACCGCACGAAACATGCAGATACATCAGTTCAAGACAGTGTTCCTTGATTCGCATCTCATCGCCGATAATGGCCATCAAGTCGTCGTCAAAGACTTCTTTTTTCTTGTCCGCGATAGCCAGGAACCGCTGATAGATCTGTTCAAGTTCTTCTTTGTTGAGCGTATAGCCGAGTTCTTCGAGCCGATGTTTAACGCCTGCTCTGCCGGTGCGGGCAGTCAATACGACTTCACTTTTTGGCGAGCCGACATCTTCCGGACGGATAATTTCATACGTCAGCGGGTTCTTGATAAAGCCATCGACATGAATGCCGCTGCTGTGAGCGAAGGCGTTTGCGCCGACAATGGCTTTGTTGACCGGCACGGCGATGCCCATCATTTCCGAGACCATTCGGCTGGTTTTATAAAACTCTTTGCTGTTGATGCCGGTATCGACGCCGAAATAGTCCTGCCGGGTGCGAATGGCCATCACGATTTCTTCCAGCGAGGCATTACCTGCCCGTTCACCGATACCGTTGATGGTGCCTTCGACCTGCCGTGCGCCGTTTTTGACCGCTGCCAGCGTATTGGCAACACTCATTCCGAGGTCGTCGTGGCAATGGGCAGAAATAATCGCCTTATTGCTGTTTGGAACTTTGGCAATAATCTCGGCAATTAGACTTCCGAACTGAGCCGGAATGGCATAGCCGGTTGTGTCAGGAATATTGACCGTGGTTGCGCCGGCCTGAATAACGGCTTCGATGACCTTAAACAAATAGTCTTTATCCGCACGCCCGCTGTCTTCGCAATAGAACTCGATATCGTCCGTATATTGTTTTGCATGTAGCACGGCTTCGACGCCCATATCCAAGGCGCGTTTTTTCTTATCTTCGAGGGTCTTGCCGTACTTGTCATCGCGGAATTTGCTGGCGATATGAATATCGCTGATGCCAAGGCCGGTATGAATCCGCCGTCTTTTGGCTGGTGCAAGGGCTTTACCTGCGGCATCAATATCCGCTTTTACGGCTCTGGTTAGTCCACAAACAGTAACGCCCTGCACTTCTTTGGCAATCATATTAACCGCATCAAAGTCCTGCGGCGAGCTGATGGGAAACCCCGCCTCAATCACGTCAACGCCCAGCTTGGCGAGCTGGTGAGCAATCTCTAATTTTTCGCGCATATCAAGCCGAGTGCCAGCGGCTTGCTCGCCGTCCCGCAGCGTCGTATCAAACACAATTATCTTGTCAGCAGACATAAATTGTCTCCTTTTAAAATATTGAACAAGGAATTATGCCCGAAACCGGGCAAAATTTCCAGTAGAAATTATAAAACGATATAGTGGGTATAGTATGTGGGGTAATTATCCTGCGCCTATGGGCGCAGGATAAGCAGCAGGGCGAGGGCCTGAATACGGATGACCTGATTTGTACTATGTTGCTGCTTCATCGACCCAATTATATCAACTTATCGCTTTGTTGCAAAATAAATTTATCACGGCCATAAAAAAAGACCGGACTTAGGAGTCTCGGCCTTTTTTGTATCGGATATTATCCCTGTATTTTCTTGAGGATATCCTCAGGAATATCGAAGTTGGCATAGACTTCCTGTACATCATCATGGTCTTCAAATTCATCCATTAACGCCAAAATCCGCTGAGCGAGTTCCTGATCGGTAATCTGAATCCGGTTTTGCGGAATCATTGACAGTTCGGACATTTCGATGGCAATTTTTTTGTCGTTCAGAGCTTTTTTGATTTGATCAAATGCAGCCGGGGCGCAGGTTATTTCATAGAGCTCGCCGGTATTCTGCATATCATCGGCGCCTGCTGAAAGAGCGATGTCCATTAATTCGTCTTCAGCGACATCGCTGGTTTTGACGGCAATGACGCCTTTTTTGCTGAACATCCAGCCGACACAGCCGCTGGCTCCCAGTGAACCGCCGCGGCGTTCAAATATTTTTTTGATTTCCGGCGCAGTGCGGGCACGGTTGTCGGTTAAGCCTTCGACCATCACCGCTACGCCGCCGGGGGCATAGCCTTCATAGAGGACCTCTTCAAAGTTGACGCCGCCTAACTCGCCGGTTCCTTTTTTAATGGCTTTCTCAATGGTGTCTTTGGGCATATTGGCGGCTTTGCCTTTTTCGATGGCGTAGCGGAGGGGGAGATTTGCTGCCGGGTCGCCGCCGCCGTTTTTGGCCGCGGCCATAATGACCTTGGCGATTTTACTCCAGAGTTTCCCGCGTTTTGCATCAACAATCGCTTTTTTGTGTTTAATACCAGACCAGTGTGAATGACCAGACATACGATAAACCTTAGTTTTAAGTTCTTAGTTTGAGTTTTTGGTTCAGGGATTACTAGTGGATCACTTTATTTAACCCATAGGTGAAAATGCCCGATGCTCCGGCTCGCTTCAGCTGCGGAATCAATTCGCGTTCGATTTTTTCTTCAACGATGATTTCTATTGCGACGTAGTTAGGATCCGCCAGCGAAGAGACGGTTGGGCTTTTTTCCGCTGGAAGAATCGCCAGAATCTTGTCGATATCGCTTTTCAATGCATTCATTTTCATCCCGACGCGGGTTTTGGCGTCAATGGCGCCCTGCAGGAGGATTTGCAGGTTTTCGATTTTCTGGCGCTTGAACGAATCTTTCCATGCGCTGTGATTGGCGATAAAACGCGTTGTCGAAGTCAAAATCGTGTCGATAATCCGCAGATTGTTGGCTTTAATGGAAGAACCGGTTTCGGTCAGCTCGACAATTCCGCTGACAAGCCGCGCCTTGACTTCGGTGGCTCCCCAGCTGAATTCGACTTTGACATTGACCTTTTTCTGTTCAAAGTAACGACGCGTTGCGCCGACCAATTCGGTGGCAATAATGCCGCCGTCAAGGTCTTCGGGTTTCTGAATATTGGATTCGTTGGGAACTGCCAGGACCCAGCGTGTCGGATTGGAGGTGGCTTTGCTGTACTGCAGTTCACAGATTTCGTGGACATTGGAGGCATTTTCCATAATCCAGTCGTAACCGGTAAAGCCCGCATCGAGAACGCCGTCTTCGACATAACGGCTCATTTCCTGAGCACGCAGCAGAATCAGCGAGATTTCCGGGTCGTCAATTTTCGGGAAATAACTGCGGTCGGCTCCGCTAACGCTAAAGCCGGCTTTTTCGAACAGCTCGAATGTTGCCTTTTCGAGACTGCCTTTCGGAATACCCAATTTTAATACACGGTCAGACACCGCACTATCCTTTCAAACTTATCTTGTTCTACTTTATTTCTTTTTCGCAGGAGCCTTTTTCTTTTCTTTTTTGACTGCTGTTTTTTTACTTTCCAGTTTTTTTGTGCCGTTTTCGGAGGCCGAGCGGAGAATTTCATAAAAATCCCAGCCGGATGAGGCAGAGATATGCCGCAGAAGAAAGTTTTCAATCTCCTGATAAGTCGCTTCCATGTCAACCATTTCCTGATTGCGAAGGAATGTGATCATTGCTTCGGTTAACGGAATTGCATGGCCTTCAAACGCGGTTAGAAAACAGAAGTCGATTGCAAAGCGTGTCGCAACTTCGAGATCTTCCAAATCCTTGTGAGCCTGCCGTTTTCCGTTTTCACCGAGAATTTTGAGGCTCAGCATGTCATATTTATCGAAAATCTTAGACAATGTCCGGGTTAGATTGGTCGCAATCTGCTCGCCTTTTTCGGTGGGGTCCTCCAGAAGGTCCTGAATTTCCTCTGGCCGACAGACGCGAAGGTCATTGTAATCGACAAAATAAGACTGTATGCTCTTAAAAGCTTTTTTGGCTTGTTTTTCAGTCGTATGTTCAGCGATCAAGCCAAACAGCAGCGCTTCAATCGGGTCATCAAACTCCATCGGTTTTGTCTTGGGGCCCGCTTTGGCTGCACGAATGAATTTGTCGATTTTTACGCCGTATTCTTTGCTGTTTTTCATAGTCCCTGCCTCATGATATGTCTCAGGGTTCGGTTTATTCGGTTCCGTTCTCGCCGTTGCATATTCCGTCATTGTCGGCTGATTCATCCATGCTGTCTGTGTTGTCATCCGTGTCGTGTTCCTTGTATTCCTGAGCGGCCTGATCGATCAGCCGCAGTGTTTCCATGGTTTTCTGCATTTTTGCATCCAGCTCGAAGTGGAGCCGGGGACAGGTGCGGCTGGTCAGGACATGCCCTAATTGCCGCTGGAAGACGCCGGCGGCGTGCCGGATCGCCTGCAGGGTTGTCGGTTTGTTTTTCTCGTCCGTTGCGAAGATGCTGAGCCGAACGATCGCATTTTTCATATCGGGCGCAACGTCCACCTCGGTAACGCTGATCATGCCCATGATACGCGGATCATTCAGATGCTGCTGAATTGTTTCGCTGACCGAGTCGCGAATGACGCGAGCTACTTTTTCCATTCTTCGAGAAGCCATCGTATAACCCCTGCAGCGAATTACAATTTTCTTGCCACTTGAACAATTTCGAACGCCTCAAGGACATCCTCGGTTTTAATGTCGTCGAAATTGGCGATTTTGACGCCGCATTCAAAGCCCATACGGACTTCCCGGACATCATCCTTGAGATGTTTGAGCGACTCGATCGAGCATTTGTCTTTGATAACGATATTGTTGCGGATCAAACGCAGCTTCGAGTCACGATTGACCAGGCCGCTGGTGACATAGCAGCCGGCAATCGTTCCGACGCTTGAGACCTTGAACGTCTGGCGTACAACGAGTCTTCCAAGGACCTTTTCCTGGAATTCCGGTTCGAGCATGCCGACCATCGCGGCTTTGAGGTCTTCCGTGATGCGGTAAATAATACTATAGATCCGGATGTCAACGCCGCGACTGTCTGCCAGCTGACGGACATGTTCATCCGGTACGGCGTTAAATCCGATAACAATAGCGCGGGATGCTTCCGCCAGCAGCACATCGCCTTCCGTAATACCGCCAACGGCGGCATGAAGGATTTTAATGCGAACTTCCGGTGTACTCAGTTCAGACAGGTATTTCTGAAGTACTTCGACGGAACCCTGTACGTCGGCCTTGATAATCAGGTTCAGATCCTTGATGTTGCCGGCTTCAATTTGCGTAAACAGATTATCAAGCGTAATCAGCGAACGTTTGGCAAGCGATTCTTCACGTACCAAATGCATATTTTCTTCGGCCGCCTGATTTGCCAGATTAATGTCATTGAGTTTGTAGAAACGGTCGCCGGCCAGAGGAACTTCGTTTAAACCGGAGACTTCCACCGGCATAGCGGGGCCTGCCGATTTAATTGACCGGCCGCGGCTGTCAGTCAGCATACGAATGCGTCCAAACGCACTGCCGCAGACAAGGATATCGCCTTTTGCAATGGTTCCTTCCTGCATCAGCAGAGTAGCAACAGCTCCTTGGCTTTGTGTCATTTTGGCTTCGATGACCCAACCGGTTCCATCGATTGTCGGATCCGCCTTATAATCTTTCAGTTCAGCGATATAATCCAAATGCTCAATCAGTTCGGGAATTCCCTGACCGGTAGTCGCACTGGTTTTGACAATTTCAGTGTTTCCGCCCCATTCGGTTGGCGTTAATTCGTATTCGGCCAGCTGACCATAGACACGATGAATATCCATGCCCGGCAAGTCGATTTTGTTCAGCGCAACGATAATTTCCACGCCGGCCGCTTTGGCGTGACGAATGGCCTCAATCGTCTGGGGCATCACGCCGTCATCGGCGGCGACGACCAGAACGACGATATCGGTCATATTGGCTCCGCGAGCACGCAGTGCGGTAAAGGCCTCATGGCCCGGCGTATCGAGGAAGGTAATCTTCTTGCCGTTAAGCTCGGCCTGATAGGAGCCGATATGCTGCGTGATTCCGCCGGCTTCGCCTTTGGCAACTTCGGCCTGACGAATACGGTCAAGCAGACTGGTTTTACCATGGTCGACGTGGCCCAGCATAGTGACAATCGGCGGGCGTTTCTGGAGATTCTTGCGATCGCGCTGCTGGAACTGCTGCTGAATTTGTTCCAAGATGGTTTGTTTTTTCTGGATGATCAGTTCCGTACCAAATTCCATCGCAATCAATTCGGCGGTATCGGTTGACATCGCCTGATTGGCGGTTGCCATAACACCTTGTTTCATCAGGCGGCCGATGATGTCGCCGATTTTGACGCGCATCGCGGCTGCCAGATCTTTAACAATAATCGGCTCACTGATAGTTGCTTTTTCGGGGCGTTCGATCTGGGCGTGCGCTTCTTCGGATTTGGCTTCGATTCGCCGCTGGGGCTTAAAGCGAGAAACTTCTCCGCTCGCTGCGGCCAGGCGCGCCTGACGTTCTTCCATGTCTTTGGCATGCATCCGTTTTGGAGCGCCTTTGCCGAAATCTTCATCCTCACCAAAGCCTTTGTGCTTACCTTTATCTTTCCCGGCTTTTTTGCCTTTGGCCGGGGCCGGAGCAGCAGCCGGCACTGGCATGCCGATTTCAGGTTTTCCAGCGACAGGGGGTCTTGGTCCTGCAGGTTTGCGTTTGTCCGCCTCTTTTTCTCGGATCGGCTTTCCCCTGCGGGGCGGTCTTAACGCATCTTCTTCGACGGCCTCAACGCGTACTACACGAGGACCGCTAAGCTGTACCGGAGCAGGTTTATGAATAGGACCGGCCGGTTTGATATCTTTGGGGATAACCGGAACATGCATTACCGGAGCCGGAATAACCGGTTCTGGCGGAGCGATTTCCTCCGTTTCCGGGGCGATTGGGGCTTCCAATTCAACGGGTGCCTCGGATGGCATTTCCGGTGCAGGCACAACAACTTCCGGTTCTGGGGTGAATTCTGGGGCAGGTTCTTCGACGGCGGCCGGTTCTTCTTCGATGTGAGCTGCCGGAGAAGTTTCTTCCACCGCTGCAGCTTCATCCTGCGGCTGTTCAGGGGATTCCGCCTTCTTGCGTTTGATGCGGATTTTTTTCAAATCGATGGGTTTTGTTGTTTCAACGGCTGTCGAGTGGATGCCTTCGCTGAACCATTCCCGCACCGTTGCGGCCTGTCCAGCGGTCAGAGGGGACATATGCCCCGTCTTCATCTCAATCCCTTCGGCCAGACATTTATCGACTATGGCCTTGCTGGGTACACCCAGCTCTTTGGCCAATAAATATACACGTGTTACTGCCTTAGCCAAACCGCATCTCCTATATAATTACGTTTCTGCATCGTATTTTGGGTAAACGTCTCATTACTTGCTTGAACGTTTTGTTTGTTGTTCTTTTATCATGGCCGCGGCCTGTGTTGCGCGATTTTCGGCGGCAGCTTTTTTCGCGGCCTCGCTGGCCGCGGCAATTATCTGTTCTGCTTGTGTCTTTTCGACGCCCAGTTCATTAATCAGCGGGTCAACGCCGGCATCTTCCAGGTCCAATACCGAAATAATACCCAAGGCAAGCAGTTTATCGACAAACCGGTCGTCAATGCCCGGAATTTCTTTCAGGCATGCGGCTAAGCGGTCTACCTCACGGTTGTACTCGCTGGGAGTCAGGATATCGATATCCCAGCCGGTCAGTCTGGCGGCCAAGCGGACATTTTGTCCATGTTTTCCAATCGCCAGGCTCAGCTGGTCTTCCGCAACGACAACAGTGGCTTTGCCCAGTTCGAAACAAATAGCAATTTCGCTGGTCTTTGCCGGCATCAACGCATTGGCAATTAAGACCTGCGACGAATCACTCCACTTGACGATATCAATCTTTTCACCGCCGAGTTCATCGACGATGTTGCGAATGCGGCTGCCGCGAACACCTACGCAGGCTCCGACGGGGTCAACTTTATCGTCGGTTGATTCTACCGCAATCTTTGTGCGATAGCCAGCTTCTCGCGATAAGGCCTTGATTTCGATAATATTTTCCGCCACTTCCGGAACCTCCTGTTCGAATAACCGACGAATAAAGTCCGGATGTGTACGGGATAAAATAATTTTAATCTGATTATTATTGTCCCGAACCTCGAGAATCATGCAGCGAATGCGGTCACCCGGATGGTGAGTTTCTCCTGAAATCTGCTCGGATTTGGGCATAATTGCTTCGACACGACTGTTCAGATTGATGACCAATACGCCGCCATCATAACGTCCGGCGATACCGGTAACAATTTCTCCCTTTCGCTGGGCATATTCAGAATAAATACTTTCCCGCTCATCCTGCCGCAGTTTCTGGATCATGACCTGTTTGGCGGTTTGGGCTGGAATGCGTCCCAGATGGCGGATATCAATCTGCACATTATTCTTCCAGGCGCTGATTTCGCCTGTATTGCGGTCGATACGTACGACGACATCCATTTCGCCTTCTTTGGCGCCGAAATGCTTACGCGCCGCAGAGATCATCGCACTTTCAAGGTCGGCAAAGATAGATTCCTTGCTGATGTTTTTGTCACGTGCGATATTTTCGACAATTCGCAGTAGTTCTTGATTCATCGTATCATTTTCCTTTGAGTCTATTGAACGACATTGTATCTAAAATTCCAGGCTTATTAACTGCCGCCAGTTTAGATAATAAAAAAAAGTGGTACCCCTCAGGTTGCCACTTTTCATCACTGCACAAACACGCCGTCGGCAGGACCGACGATTATAAAAGCTGTTGGATTAATCAGCCATTATACCGACCTTTCCTGCACGAAAGCAGAATGTACCGCTTCCCTGAAGACAATTTCTATATAAAACAGTCGCGGGCGCACAAAAAGACGCTGCATAGCAAATTGTTGCACTATGCGTGTTCACGACTTGTAAATCCAGTAAATACCATAAGTTAAATCCTTTGTTTCGGTATTACATTGCCGACAAAAAAGATATTATACCCAGTGAGTACGCAAAGTCAAGCTGGAAAATGGCTTGCAGAGAATTCTGTAACGTTAATAAAAAACTGTAATTAAATCTTTTCCGGGTATTGTCGCTATTTTGTATCCGGATGTTGAGCCAGAAAGTTCTTCGCATACATATATCGACTTTCACCTAGACGACTAAAAAGAGGAGTGCCGGGGTACATTAAGGAGAATTGCAGGCGATATTGGTCTTCAATTTCTATGGCTTCTCGATAATGTTTGGCGGCTTTTGAGAGTTCATTCATTTTTTCGGCCAGTTGTCCAAGTTTATACGCAATCTCATCGAAGCCGGGGTATAGCCTTTGAGCGGCAAGCATCGAGTTGTACGCAGCATTCAAGTACTCGTTTTGCTTGTCTTTCTCAAGTTCTGATTTCAATGCGAGTATGTCGCCAATTAAATTTGAATACCGGTAATTCTGAGGATCTCGACGCTGGGCTTCTGCCAACAGAACCTCTGCCTGGTCTAAAGGCTGCCGTTGTTTTTTATGCTGCGATTCGAATAATTGCAGCTGCCATTGTGCCGCAAAGAAATAGGGAGTCGGATCCAATTTGTCGGCTTTTGCGGCCGCCATTAAATGGTCATGGGCTTTTGCCGGGTCTTTCAGGCCCAATTGAAACAGGTACCCTGAATAGATCGGGGGGTAAGTGCGAATAATAAAGACAGTGCCGACCGCAAGTGAAATGACACCAATGGCAACTCGCTTTAAGGCTTTGGGCTGACACGTCTGGTGTGTCGAATGGTTGTTCGTCAGGGCTATAATCAATGCCAAAATGATCCAGAAAGCAGACCAGATGCCGGGTTCAAATATTGCAAAGTCGATCAGATTGTGGATAAGGATGGCAATAATTCCGCAGATTAGTCCCAGCATCAACCCCTTGTTAAAATGTGTGGTTGATTGTTTAGGTGTCCCAGCCCATAGGAGCCCATAGGAACAAACCACAAAGAAGACCGGCACCAGATACAGAATGACAAAGACTGATTGACGAATGATTGCAGTCTCTCCTGCCACGCCGCCTTCGCTTACGATAGGGCGGAAATACAACAAACTCAAAGCCACCGCAGCCAGTACGCCGAACGGGATAATCTTATCCGCTGAAGTCAACCTTGAACCGGTTGATGGTGTTGTTGGACTGCCCAAACTTGTTTTAAGCCCCATCCAAAGAATCCCCAATGTCGCGATCAAGAAACCTAAGACTCCTAAGGGGCCGAATTGGCATAGCAATGAGAGGATTAGATTGTGCGGGTCTCTGACGGTTTCGGGGGCGGCAGGGATTTTATAGTGCGGATAAAAGGTTGCAAAATTGCCCCCGCCTACGCCAAACAGAGGATAGTCTGCGGCCATTTGGACGGAACTGACCCAGTATTGCCAGCGTACCAGCATGGCATTTGGCCCCGGCAATCTGCCGTGTTTCATTCCATAGAAAACAACCACCGTACACAGCAAAACGAACAGTACTGCGATTGCCGCCAGTATCGGCAGGCGGCGGTTCCAAATCCATGGTCCGCAACCCAGCAGCAGCCCAAACACAATGACAGCAATGGCACCGGCTCCGATTGCTCCACGGCTTTTGCCTATAACCAAGCCTGCAGCTAAGGCCAGTAAAATCAGGAACAGTATGATGATTCTGGAGGCAAAGCCTTCATCGTTTCTGTCGCTGCGCAGGGTATCGGTTATCAGTCCGAGAACGATGAAAATCCCAAGCAGTAACAATGAGCCGGTCGAGTTGCTGGTCGTTAAAAAACCATGCACATCTTTGGACATCAGCCGATGCTCATACTGAAATTGTCCGAGACTGTTGGGCTCTATCCCGAGAATTTTCAGTTGCCGCTGGGGATCTTTCTGGTAGTCGTCCACGACGTCCTGATTGCTGGCCATCGCCTGATCGATATTGACATAGACCGCCGCGCAGCAGATCGACAGGATAACCCACAGGACCACATTGATGCGCTGCATAGAGTCGAGCCAGCGCGATGCAATCAGACAGACCAACGCCGGTACAATCAGTGTTATGCATTCGGTTTCTGCCGCGCGCTTGTCCGAAGCATTCAAGATTGCAGCGATGGTTGCTACGGTAAACAGGGTCAGGCCCAGGGCTATTGGCCAATATGATCTATCCCATCGTATTTTATGAATACGCAGCAAAAAACCGGCAAGAGCTGTCAGGAATAAGATGGATGACAATATCAGGCTGATTCCCCGGGAGGTGGTCCATAACGCGGGATTTTGCATGGCGTTCTGAGGCAGTTCAATAAACGTAAGCCGCAGGGCAATTACGCAAAGGACGACGGTTAGTAAGATGCCCTCTAACCAGCGGAATGAATGTTGAGTCTTCAATGGACAGTTTTCAATCTTCAAAATGGTTTCCCGTTGTTTCAAGTATTGCGATAATGCCGAGAACAAACAGGGTTTGAACAAAAATGAGGATTGCTCCGCTAAGATTTACAGTTCGCAGGATAATTGCCCCCAGTCCGGTTCCAAGCGTTGCCAGATAGAGGGTCAGAGCAACCTGTTTGTCGGAAAGGCCGCGTTTGCCGAGACGGTGCGAAAAATGCTGGGTATCGCCGACAAAGGGGCTTTTGCCTTGTTTGAGCCGCAAGAAAGTAACGCTGGCAAAATCATACAGCGGGACCGCCAGCGCCAGCAGCGGCATCAGGACGGTGTACTGTCCTGTGTCATTGCTTTGGTGATAATAGGTTGTTTTCAGCGACAGCAAGGCAA